>JAIFKL010000346.1 GCA_020049595.1 Desulfobacteraceae bacterium | reverse complement strand
TTTCAGATGTCCGCCCGGCAATTGCAGAATCTTCTGTTTATGTATTGCCCTCATATCGGGAAGGAACCCCCCGAACCGTTCTTGAGGCAATGGCAATGGGCAGACCCATTATCACCACAGACGCGCCCGGATGCCGTGAAACAGTTCAGCACGGCAAAAACGGCTTTCTTGTTCCCGTCAAAAATGTGCCTGCTCTTGTGAATGCAATGGAACAGTTTATCATACAGCCTGAACTCATTCAGCAGATGGGAAAAGCCAGCCGACAGATTGCAATTGAAAAATACGATGTTCACAGAGTGAATGCGCTTATCCTGAAAACAATGGGCTTGCACTGATTTCAATTCTGAGGTAGCATGATAAAACCTGCTGCGGCAAAATGCTGATCGAAAGAGAATGCAGTGGTAATTTTATAAATCTTCATCACAGCAAAACTGACAGCATCTGTATAACTGAAATCCTGATCCTGATATTTCCGTAAAATATCTTCCGCAGCATTTTCACAGATGCTGTCAGAATAAAGTTTGGTAATTCTGGGACTTGCTGCAATACTTTCCAAAAAGAGAACAGCCGGAGCATGTCCCATACTCCGGCGTATCAGGATATATGTTTCAGCAACAACCATATTTGTTGTCAGAAGCTGATATTTTTTTATCAATTCAGGATAAATATCAACGGCTTCACAATGATGCTGATCTGATCTGTCAGATAAGGCAAACCATGCACCGGTATCAACAAAAACAGTACGTTTTGCCATGTCTAACAATGCTCTTTTGTGCAGGAAATCAGATAATCATCATGTTTTTGGGCAATATCGCCTTTACCCGAAGCACCAAGCCCTATAATATGCAATGCCGGATCATCTTCCACCGACAGTTCCGAAATATACTTTGAAATACAGAAACGGATAACAGCAGCTTTGGACTTTCCGGTGGTTTTTGACACACGGTTGACAGCTTTCATCTGCTCCGGTTCCAGATAAACCTGAACAGGAATTTTATTGATATTTTTCATAGCAGTATTCTCCATATCATGAATTGTAATATACAAAAATATGCCATATCCGAACCATTGTCAACAACTGATTTTAAAAAATAAGAATATGTCGCCTGTTCCGGTATTCCGGGGCAGAGAACGGCAAACAGGACAGCCAAAAAGATTCGCCTTTTGCTGCCACAATGCTGGCAAATTCAATCAGCAGATTATTCACATTGAATGTAAATGATTTCAGCAAATTCAAAGAAATAGAATTTATTACAATTGATTAACCTTACTTCCCTGCCCTTGTAAACGCAATGGAGCAGTTCATCAGACAACCTGAACTCATTCAGCAGATGGGAAAAGCCAGCAGACAGATTGCTGTTGAAAAATACGATGTTCACAAAGTAAATGCTGTTATCCTGAGAACAATAGCCACGAATTACACGAATGGACACGAATAGGCAAAAGGCTGAAATTTTTTTATTCGTGTTGATTCTTGAAATTCGTGGCTGACTGATTAAAGTGATTCATACGATTTTCACCAGGTGAATGCGATTATCCTGAAAGCAATGCAGTTGACACAGCGTACTGTATGGATTTATATTTCTTATGATTTTTGCCACTGTCTTCCGCAGTTTTCCGACAAAATCCTTTGACAAAACCGGAAGACAGAAACTGTGAATACAAGGAGAGAATATGTTTGCAAAAAAAATAAAAACAACGATTGGCAGCGACAGAAGAATTATTCTTTATGTGCCGGATATTCCTTTGGGAGAGGTTGAAATCATTATCATAGGAGAACAAAGGCAGGATATACAGCATGATGAAATACTGACACAACTGCCCCGCCGTAAATTGGGAAAAATTTCAGGAACGCTCCGAAGAGAGGAATTTTACACAGATGCAAGATAAAATTTTTTTTGATACCAATATCCTTGTTTATCTTGTCAATGAAGATTCGCCTTTTCATGCAAACGTATCAAAAAAATTCAGTGAAATCAAACATGGACATCAATTCCGGATTTCAAGACAGATATTAAGAGAGTATGCTGTTGTCATGACCCGACCCGGAATTATGGAAAAACCTCTTTCCTCTGAGGAACTTGTATCAGATATTGAGGCGTGGAAACGTATTTTTCAGATAGCGGATGAAACAGAACAGGTTACTGACAGACTGATTGAGCTGATTAAAAATTTTTACATAAACGGAAAAAGGATTCATGATGCGAATATTGTTGCGACCATGCTGACAAATTCAATCAGCAGATTATTTACAGTGAACGTGAATGATTTCAAAAAATTTAAAGAAATAGATATTGTTACCATTGATTAAACTCATTTCCAGCCATTGTGAATGCAATGGAAAAGTTTCTCAATTGGTTTCAGATCGGCTGACGAAATCAGAAATCGAATCGCTAAGGCTGAGAAAGAAACATATCTCCGATTACGCTCAAAAGGAATTGATTGAAAGGATTAAAGAAACGCTTCAGTTGCAGGCAATGGGCAGAAAATAACTGTATTTCAGCGGCAGAATTTTTTCCTCGCCCCCACGCGAATCCTGATTTATTTGAGTCATCAAGGCTAATCACTGAAGATTAGGGTATTCTGATTAACGGTTCAGGCGTGGATACAGAATATTACAAACCAGAACCTTTTGCTGAAAATCTCTCTTTTCTGCTCATTGCCCGTTTATTAAAAGACAAGGGCATTCGGGAATATGCGGAATCTGCCACAATTATCAAACAGAAATATCCTAAAATTTCTTTTCGCCTTGTCGGCTGGATTGAGGATAATCCGGCATCCATTTCCAAAAAAGAACTTGATTTATGGGTAAAACAGGGCATAATTGATTATCTTAGCAAATTCTCAGATGTCCGCCCGGCAATTGCAGAATCTTCTGTTTATGTATTGCCCTCATATCTGGAAGGAACCCCCCGAACCGTTCTTGAGGCAATGGCAATGGGCAGACCCATTATCACTACAGACGCGCCCGGATGCCGTGAAACTGTTCAGCACGGCAAAAACGGCTTTCTTGTTCCTGTCAAAAATGTGCCTGCCCTTTTGAATGCAATGGAAAAATTCATCATACAGCCTGAACTCACAGAGCAGATGGGAAAAGCCAGCCGACAGACTGCGGCAGAAAAATACGATGTTCACAAAGTAAATGCGCTTATCCTGAAAACAATGGGGTTGACAGAATATGAATCGGGAAATGAAAAATTCGATTCCGAAGAAATTTTTGAGGAAATCATAACACTTATACACTGCTTTTCAATGAGGCATTATTCAAGGCGCAGGCTGAATAAAATAAGGCAGGTTTTTGAAAATGAGGAAGACAGTAAAGACAAAGATAAGGAATCTGACGCAGGAGCAGTATAATCATCTGCGTCATCTGTGTCAGGTATCAAAAAACCTTTACAATCAGGCTCTTTACACAGTCAGGCAGACATATATCAGGGCAGGGGAATACCTGAATTACAATGCGCTTGACAGAATGATGAAAGAGACTGTCAACCTTGAGGGTGAGGTTAATTACCGGATGCTCAAGGCGGGTGTCAGCCAGCAGATTTTAAAAAGGCTTGACAGGAATTTCAGATCGTTCTTCGCTTTAAAAAAGCAATGTCCCGAAATGAGACCGGAACCGCCGAAATACATAAAAGGAGATTTCCACAATCTCATTTATGACAGTCAGCGGTTTCAGGTGAAAAACGGCATGGCGGTTCTCGACAAGGCTGTGTCCGTGAAGATTCCGTCAAATATTGTCGGGAAAAAAATTGTTCAGATCGAAATCATTCCGAAATTCAGCCGGTTCAATATCTGTTTTGTCTATGAGGATGATACGGTTTATGATCAGATCGGACAGAACGGCAGGCATTGATCTGGGACTGAACAATCTTGCGGCGGTCGCCGCAGCAGGCGGTGATCTTCTGCTGATAAACGGCAGACCGCTCAAGAGCGTCAATCAGCTTTACAACAAACGCCTGTCAAAAATTCAGTCTGATCTTGCAAAGCGTAACGGCAGAAAGTGGTCGGAAAAGGCGGAACGGATCACAGAGAAGCGGAATAACAGAATCGCCGACATTCAGCACAAGGCGTCCCGCAAAATCGTGGAGTTCTGCATTGAGCATGAAGTGTCAACTGTTGTTATAGGCAATGTTTCAGAATCGCTCAACGGCATCAGTCTCGGAAAAAGGACAAATCAGAGCTTTGTCAATGTTTCACTCGGTCAGTTTGCAGACAGACTTACCTGCAAACTTGAAGTACACGGCATAAAAGTCGTGAAAGCAAATGAGAGTTACACCAGCAAAGCGAGTTTTGTTGACAACGATCCGATGCCGGAAAAATACGATCCTGAAACAAAGCATGAATTCAGCGGAAAAAGAATTGCCAGAGGACTTTACAGATCGGCGCATGGCATGATTCTGAATGCGGATATAAACGGTGCGTTCAACATTATCAGAAAAGTATTCCCGGAATTCAATTTTCAGGAGTTGAAAGACGGGATAGCGGGGCGGTTCACCTCTCATTGCAGACTGTCAACAGTTATTTAGACTTGTCAACGGTTGTCAATGGATTTTGAACCTGAATTGGAATAAAGGAGAAAACAGAGCATGAAAACTGTATGTATAGAAATACCTGAAAAAATAATATTTTCATTGAAAATACCCAATTCCGAACTTCAGGAACGGCTTAGGACTGAACTGGCAATCCGGCTGTATCAGAAAGGAATACTGGGATTTGGAAAAGCAAGAGAGCTTGCCGGACTGCACAAATGGGATTTTCAGAAAATGCTGACAAAAGAAAATGTGGCAGTGAACTATGATTCCGATGAATTGGAAAAAGACTTGGAAACAGTGGGAATTTTATGATTATTGTAAGTGATTCCTCACCTTTGACGGCTTTGTCTGTTATCGGAAAATTGCATCTGTTACAAAAAAGATTTCGGAAAGTCACGATCTCAGGGCTGACTGGATCAAAACCGAATCTGTACAAAACCTGCTGCTGGCAAAATCGCTTGAAAAAGACATTGATTACGGAGAATCCGAAGCCATTGCACTTGCTGTGGAAATGAATGCGGACATCATCCTTTTGGATGATAAACTGGCAAGAAACATGGCTTCCGGTTTTGGTCTGAAAATTTTGGGAACGGTCGGCATACTGATCTGGGCAAAAAAAACCGGACTGATTGATTTATTTGGCACTGAACTGGATACTCTCCTTACAAAAGCAAATTTCAGACTGAGTCAGGATTTAATTCGTATGGCACTTCGTGAGGTCGGAGAAAACTGAAGATTGCCGCATGAACATACCCAAAATCCGGATGCAGGAAAATGTTGAATAACAACAGATTTAATACAGAGATCAGCGGAAATCTGGTTTATGGAACGGTTTATTGAATAAGGAAATATAAAGATGAATCTCCAAAAAAGCAAAACACTGGTTATGGAAATCCCCATAGGCGCATTTTCAGCTTTAAAGCAGACTGCGGATGAATTTGCAAAAAGTATGCGGCTTGCGGCAGCAGCCAAATGGTATGAAAAAGGAATAATATCTCAGGAAAAAGCCGCTGAAATAGCCGGACTGTGCCGGGAAGATTTTCTCATGTCGCTTGCACAGTTTGATGTCTCTCCGTTTCAGTATTCAGCAGAAGAGGTACTCAGAGAGGCTGGCTATGACAAGTAAATGGATTTTCAACGCTTCACCTCTTATCCTGCTTGGAAAAGCAGGTCTTCTTAACACTTTAAGTTCTTTGGCAGAATGCTGGATCATTCCTGAAAAAGTTGCCAAAGAAGTATCCCATAAAAGTTCTTTAAGTTCAATAGAGGCGCAATTGTCTGAAAAGTCTCAGGTGAAGCATCAGAGAGCAGAATTTACTGACCCCTTAGTGGCAAACTGGAATCTCGGAGCAGGTGAAAGTGAAGTCCTGACACTGGCGGTAAAAAATCCGAAATACGGTGCTGTGCTGGATGATCTTCAGGCCCGAAAGTGTTCACAGGTTTTAAATATCCCTTTAATTGGTTCTCTCGGACTTGTAATCAAAGCCAAAAAACAGGGTTTGATTGAAAGCGTAAAACCGGCTTTTGACAGACTTGCTGCAGCCGGACTTTATATTAATCCGGAACTTATCAAAAAAGTACTTCGTTCTGTTGGTGAATAACAGCAATTGGACTAAAATTGAGCATCTCAGACAACATGAAAAAACGGTTTTCCTGCCCGTATAAAAAAATGTCCCTGCCCTTGCGGATGCAACGGAAAAATTCATCATACATCCTGAGCTCATTCAGCAGATGGGAAAAGCCAGCCGACAGATTGCGGTTGAAAAATACGATGTTCACAAAGTGAATGCGATTATCCTGAAAGCAATGGGATTGACATAGTATCCTGTCTGCATTTATATTTTTTATGGATAACTGTAGCCGGAATCCGATTCTTATGGAGGGGAGATTATTATGTATAAAACAATTGAGGCTTTATACAAGGAAGGCGTCATTATTCCTTTGACAGAGGAAATCCCTGTAAAATATGCCAGAATTCTGATTACCATACTGGAATCCGGAGAGAGTATTTCAGGAATTCAGGGAGATGAATTAAAACAGTATCAGGGAATTCTGAAAAATTTTCATGATGATCCTGTGGCTTATCAGAGAAGGCTGCGCGATGAATGGTAAATATCTTCTTGATACCAATGCAATAATCAATATTCTGAAAGCAGACGGCAATACCTGTGATCTGTCCGGAAAAGAATTTTTTCTTTCGATCATTTCAGAAATTGAGATTCTGAGTTATCCGCATCTGACAGAAGAGGAAAACATGCAAATCAGAAGCCTTTTAAAAAAAATGAATGTTATCAATATTAATTTTGTCATAAAGGAAAAGACAATACAACTGAAGAAAAAATATAATGTAAAGCTGCCTGATGCTGTAATCTGTGCCACAGCTCTCAGTATAGGGTTAATTCTCGTTACCGATGACCGCACCCTGTTCAAAATTTCAGAAATAAAAAAAACATCTTTACAAGATTTGAATTTTCTTTAAAAACAGCCAGATAATCTGATTCTGTAAATGCAATGAAGCAGTTCATTAGACAGCCTGAACTCATTCAGCAGATGGGACAAATCAGCCGACAGACTGTAGTTGAAAAATACGATGTTCACAAAGTGAATGAGGTTATCCTGAAAACAATGGGGTTGACATAGTATCAGTTTGACATATACTCAGATACTTATGATGAATGGAGATGAATAAAATGACTGAAATGATAAGAAATGAAATAACAGGATGTATTAAAAATTTATCCGAAAGACAACTGGGTCAGGTGCTTCAGTATGTCAGGTTTATTTCAGGCCGGACTCACAAAACAGACATCATAAATGTCGGACATAAAAGAAGGTTCCTTCAGGAATATGCCGGAGGTGTTTCACACGGTTCTTTAGCCTCTGATATTGATGAGGAACTTTATGGATAATGCAATTTTTGTTGATACGTGGGGATGGCTGACACTGAGAGACAAAAGGGAAAAATACCATACGGAAGTTTCTAAAATTTTTAACAATTATATCTCCAGTAACAATCTGATTTATACAACAGATTATGTTCCGGATGAAACTTTCACACTCTTTTTCAAAAGACTTTCATCTTTTCAGTCACAAAATTCTGCGGATCTGATTCTTAAAGCGGCTTATGCCGGTGAAATTCAATCGGAATGGATCACGCCGGAGCGTTTTTATATGACGTGTGAATTCCGTAGAAAATTTCAGGATAAACCTTCAATATCATTCACTGATCTCAGTTCTATGGCGGTCATGCAGGAACTGGGCATTCAGCATATTCTTACAGGAGATGCCCATTTTACTCATGTAAACCTCGGTTTTGCTGTTATCCATGATAGTTATTGAGATACCTTCTGCGGCAACGACTGCCGGGCGAGGAAAGAGAGACGGAAAATTCAACCAGACAGATTGCTTTTGAAAAATACGATGTTCACAAAGTAAATGCGGTTATCCTGAAAACAATGGAGTTGACATAATATCCTGTCTGCATTTATATTTAAGAGACGGGCAGAACCGGATGATTATGCATCGTCACATTCTGGAAACAGGAAAACAGGTGCTTAATAAAATGCATATATTTTAACTGTATAACTCATAGAACAAGGAGATGTTATGATACATTTTGATCGCATTATCCCTATAAGCAGGGTAAAAAAAGATTTGGGGTCCATTCTTGAATTTATCTCGTATCAGGATGAAACAGTTACCATCACCCAAAAAGGAAAAGCAGTGGGAATCATCATGACGCCGGATCAGTATGAACAGCTTATGGAAACTCTTGAAGTTGTCAGTGATAAAAACATCCTTGCCACTCTGAAATCTTCCCGCAAAGATTTTGAAACAGGCAAAATTTATACACATGACGAGGTTTGGCAGGACTGATGAATTACAGAATACTCTATTCTGAAACAGCGCGTGAACAAATCTGTTCTATGCATACAAGTATAAAACCTGATATCAGAACTGGTGTGGAAACCATAAAACAGAATCCATACAATGGGAAAAAACTTCAAAGAGAACTTTCCGGTTATTTCTCTTACCGCGTCAGAAGATTCAGGATTATCTATAAAATCAATACGGAAGAAAAATCGCTTGAAATCCATTACATCGGACACCGGAAAAATATCTATGAGATTATCAGAGATCAGGCTGGTTAATTAAAATGATTTAGCCACGAATTGCACGAATGGACACGAATAAAGAAAGAACTCAGATTTTTTCATTCGTGTT
>JAIFKL010000122.1 GCA_020049595.1 Desulfobacteraceae bacterium | reverse complement strand
GAGAAGATGCCGCTTGAGCCGGAAAAGCTGTTCATGAAAGATGACATTTTATATATCCGAAATAATGAAGATATTATCAGGCTGAGTGCAGATGCCATGCAGATATTAGCCGATTACATCACCGAGGCGGATGGTCAGTATGTTATTGACATCGTAGGAAAAAAACATCTCATTCCCAGAGTGAAATAAAAACCGGCAATTTTTTTCTCATTTCTCGTTTCAGCGCGGAGGGCGGATATGCAGATCACGCGTAGGAGTCCGATGTGTATATCAAAACCGTGCTGAAAAACAGCAGATGTATCTGATTTCAGACGGTTTTAAATAATTTTAAATTATTCAGAGCAATTTTAAACAGTTTAAAATAAGGGGGCATAATGCGTATTGCAATTATTTCCGACACTCATTTCGGGGACGATCATTCTCAGATGGTTTCTAAGGCGGTTCTCAACAAAAAATACTACGAAGCTTTCAGACAGGCTGTCCGGGACCGGTTTGAAAAATGCGATTATCTGGTTCTTGCAGGGGATATTCTGGATTTTTCAATCGCTTCTTATGACGAAGCTTACAAATGTGCAGACGTCTTTTTTAAACAGATTCGGAAAGACAATCTGACAGACAAAGTGATTTACATTGCCGGAAACCATGATGCGGACATCTGGCATATTGTTCAGCATCAGCGTCATGTCATCAACAAAATCGCCAACCATAATACTCCGGAATCGTTTCAGCATTCGGTCGCCGGAATACTGGATGACCGTTCAGACAGTCCTGAAAAATGCAAAGGACTTACGCTTGACGGCGTGACAGCGAAAGAGGACGAAAAGAAATACGGCGGGATGTTCCTTGACGGCATTGCTGACGGCATCACGTTTTACTTTGCCTATCCGAATCTCTACATCATAACCGACGATGAAAGCGTTCTGGTCACTCACGGACATTATTTTCACCCCTACTGGTCTTTTATGGGGGAACTTGTTCAAAGGATTGCTTATTATCCTTATCGTTATTATGATGATGATAATGATTGGAAGCTGAAGAAGATGCTGAGGGGCATTGATATTGAGAAAACAGTGCAACTGAATTTCCCCCTGAACCAGTTTGCGTGTACCGGCATCGGACAGGCGGGCATACTGACTGACAAAATTGTCCGTCGCATTGAACTTGATGTCAAAAACAGAGAACTTAAAAAAGTTGAAAAGTATCTGAACCGGCTTGAAAAGGTGACGGAAAACCGGTTTCTGCAATTGCTGCTTATCCCGATTAAAGGACTGGTTAAATTGATGTTTTCCATTTTCAGAGACTGGCTGATCAAAAAAATTGACGATATGGACCCACGGTACAATAAGCCGTTTTTTCAAAACAATAGTGACAGAATCAAAAAGTTTTACGAAGCTGTTCTGGAGGAATGTGATTCGATAAATGAAAATAACGAATTGCCGTTCAAGGCTGCAAATCGTCCTCTGCCTGTTCCCAAGAAAATCATTTTCGGACATACCCATAACCCGACCTCATGGAAAAAGCCTGTCAAACCTTTTTCCCGAGGACCCTGTTTTTGCAACACCGGCGGATGGCTGAAGGAAAAAAATAAATTCGAGGCTGAAATCTTCTTTTACGAAACAGGCAAAGGTTTCAGTTCGGTCAGAATAGAGGAATCAAGCCGATGAAAATAACTCCCGATTTTGCTTCACCCTGCGGTCTTTACTGCGGCGTATGCGCTATCTACATGGCTCACCGGGACAACAACCTGAAACTCAAAGAAAGGTTGGTGGGGCTTTACTCAGGAAAAATCTCAGGCAAAGGATGGAATGATCTCAATATCCTTTGGAATCAAATCATTGAGAAAAACAGGCGGCTTTCCCGGGAGGAAGCCGGATATCTCATCACCGATGTGACGGAACAGCCGGTGCGGCGTCCTAAGAGGAGACAGAAAAAATATTGCGGCGGAAAGAAAATTTCACGATATTCAGGGAATACATAAAATTAAAAAAAACGCTGAAATTTCTTATAAGAAACCGAAGGGGGCAGTTAAGCCCGGAGCAGAAAAAATTCAGCCGGGAGCTTTCAGAGAAACGCATAAAAAAAGCTGCATAAGCAAAAAGAAAAAAAGCCGGAGAGCTTTCATAAAAAATTCCGCCTGAAATTTTCAGTTTTGCAGGAAGTCTATTATACTTATCAATTCTGAGGCTTGTAGCCGCGATAGATTTCGTCAAAGAGTTCTTCGGGGCTTGAAATGCTTTTATTGCGTTTTACAGCATCTGCGATCATCTGCTTTGCATCCGAAGGCTTATGCCCCAGTTGGGAAACCAGCACCTCCAAGACCTGATCCGAAACATTTTCCGTCAAAGCGTTGTCTTTGGGTCTGTCTTCACGCAACAAAGCGAATTTCCCCATTTTTCCGGCAAGCGTGGCAATAATTTTCTGGGCAGTTCTGGTGCCGATGCCTTTCAAATCTTTCAGTTTGCCTGCATCTTTTGATTCAATGGCATTTGCAATCTCACTGACAGGAATATTCAGTGCTTTTACCGCCTTTATGGGTCCGATGGCTTCAACAGTGATAAAATGCTGAAAAAATTCTTTTTCTATTTCAGAATTAAAACCGATGAGGACCGGCTTGGGCTGGCGGTCGGTCTGATGATAATAGATAAAAAGGGAGAGATTATCGCCGAGAGACTTTGTTTTCAGCGATTCCATCACAATCGCGGGAAGGAGTATCTCATACCCGATCTGATTTACCAGCAGAAGAATGCGTTCTTCTTCTTTTTTCAAAAGCTTGCCTTCAAGATAAGCGATCATAAGCAGATTTCAGATGTTTTTCCGGAGTAGGACGTGTTTATCTATTTTTAACCCGGGCCGTTTTACTGATGCTGAAATAGCGAAGCGAATTTTAGCTGTAGAACGGGTTTAAAACCCGTTTTACTGATTTACTGATGCTGAACCGATCTTATAAAACGGGTCATTTCCGCACTCCGGAAATGTTTTGACGGCGGAATAAGCCGATCATCGCCAATGCCAGCGCATCGGACGCGTGAAAGGGTCGGATAGGTGTTTCCGATTTTAAAAGATGACGGACAGATATTTCAAGCTGCGCTTTGCCTGCATTGCCGTTTCCGGTCAATACCTGCTTTGCCTCGCGAACCGGAATTTCAATCACGGGGATATTTAAACGGCTTCCGGCAAGCAGAATGACGCCTGTTACTTTTCCCAAAGTTATCCCTGAGTTAGGATATTTCTCTGTCGAAAAAATATCTTCCACGACCATCAGAGCGGGTTTTTCTTCTTCCAATACCGACAGCAGTTTGGAAAAAATCTGACCGAGACGGTCCGGCAGGGGAATCGCAGATGATGTATGAACGGTGCCGAAAGAATATTCCTCAATGCCGAGCCACTTTCCGCTGACAATACCGATGCCTGTAGCCGCGAGCCCGGGGTCTATTCCGATGACTTTCATATTAGACATTTTCGGAAATAAAAAAGGTTCTCGCGTCTATTCTTAGCTTTGGCGCAGAGGGCGCTCCCGTTTTGTAAAGCGAATTTTTAATTCGCTTCAGAAGCGATTTGAAAAATCGCTCTACTTCTCTTCTTAGCTTTGGCGCAGAGGGCGCTCCCGTTTTGTAAAGCGAATTTTTGTCTGTTCTCAGCCGGGGCGCTTCAGAAGCGATTTGATCTGTTCTCAGCTTGGGTCGCTCTACTTCTCTTTGCGGTCTCTGCGTGCTTTGCGGGACCGATTTTAATATCGCTTTTAATAAAAAAACGGGCAGCCGCTTATTTCCGATAATTTCTATTATACCGGAAATCAGATTTTCAATTCTCAATTTTCAATTCTCAATTCTAAAACCCCGCCAGTTTCTCTTTTGCGATTTTTGCTTCCTCGGTTTTCGGGTACTTGCTGACCAATTCTTCCAAAATCAGACGGGCATTGGCTTTGTCTCCGAGATTGAAAAAGGCGAAACCCTGCTTCAGATAAGCCGCTTTCACCTTGTTGCCGTTGGGATACTTTTCAATAATATTCTGATATTCCAGAATCGCTTTTTCATACCATTTCTGCCGGTAGTAAACTTCGCCGAGCCAGAAAAGGGCATTGTCAACATATTTGGACTTGGGATAAGCTTCAAGCAATCTTTTGAATCCGTTCTGTGCGGTTTGGAAATCGTTTTGATCCAGCGCCTGTTTTGCCTGCCTGTAAAGATCATCTTCCGAAATTCCTTCAGACGCGGGAGCGCCGGGGACCGCTGTTTGCGGTGCTGACGTGTCAGGCGTGACTGGAGATGCCTGCGCCCCGGCACCTGTTCCGTAAGCACTCAGAGCCTGTTCCAGCTTTTGCAGTCTGCTTTCGATTTTTGCCGACAATGCTTCTGTTGCCGTTATTTTACGGCTTAACAGAAAATCGCTTTCCTCAATTTTTCCTCTCAAAACCTGAAGTTCTTCTTTGAATTCCTCAAACGTGGCTTGCAGGCCCGCAGACTGATTTCTCAGGTCATGCTCTTTTTCTTCCTGAGTTTTGCTGTAGTCTTCGATTCGGACTTTAAGGTCTTTTTTCAAGCCTTCATTCCGCTCTTCTAATTCTCTGGAGTGCTGCTCCAAAATGACAAGCCGGTCCCTGAGCGAGAGCAGGTCCTGCTGCCATGCACATCCGGTCAGAAGGCTGCAACACATCAAAGCTGTCAAAACGGTGAATTTCATGGCACACGCTTTCAAAAATAAGGTGAGGGGTTCGGGGTCAGAGGTCAGAGGTATTACCTCTGACCTCATACCTCTTACCCCAAAAAAAAACTACTCTGTAACAAAATGCGCCCGACGGTTCTTTGACCAGGCAGATTCGTCATGACCTGAATCTGCGGGGCGTTCTTCACCGTAGCTGACGGTGTTCAGTCTTGATGCCGCAATTCCGAGATTGACAAGGAAAGACTTTGCGCTTTCCGCACGTCTGTCTCCCAATGCCATGTTGTATTCATTGGTGCCGCGTTCATCGCAATGACCTTCAATTCTCACGGATACGCCTGCGTTGCTCCGCAGCCATTCCGCTTTCTGTCTTAAAACTTCCTGCGCTTCCGAGGAAAGTGCGGCACTGTCATAAGCAAAATAAATATTGTCCCCTCTCTCTCTCTCGCCGGAACCGGATCCTTCGCGTTCTCTGCGAAGCCGTTCTTCCTCTTCCTGACGAAGCCGTTCCTGACGGAGCCGTTCTTCGTCAATCGCCTGCTGCCGTGCCAGGTCATCTTTGTTCATAGCAGTTCCGCCGGGACCGGTCGCCTGACCTGCCGCGGCAGCTTCATCTGCTTTTACCACTTTTTTGGAACAGGAAGCGGTGAAAAGCAGGCCCGGAATGACAAGCAGCATAAGCACTGCCATTCTCAATTTCCCCATCATCTTCTTTTTTCTCCTTCTTTTACATTTTTACACACATTACACTCCTCGCTTTTAATAAAACAGATATAAAAAAACTGAAATTATTATCCGATGTGTTCCCCTCATTTCATCTGAACATTATGAAGATCATATTTTTCAGCAGAAGGTCCTAAGTCAAAACAGACAAACCTCTTTTACGGTGCTTAATTCACAATTTCAAATAAAATTTAAGGACTTATCTTTTTAATAATTCCAGAAGCCTGAAAAATTGAGAATTGAGAATTGAGAATTGAGTACAGCAGATAAAGATTTCTCGCTCCGCTTGACCGTTTGCGTTCAATTCTCAATTCTCAATTCTCAATTCTCAATTCTCAATTCTTCTCACTTATTCCATCCCATCGGGCGACCATTTGGGATTGGTCTGGGCTCCCGGCATGGAGAGCAGACGCCGCCGGTCTGTTCCGTAAGCTGTCATCACATGAATACTGCTCCCCGAACTGAAAACAATCATGCTTCCGTCCGGGGACCATGAAGGGGATTCACCTCTTCCCAACACCGTTGGACCTCTTCCGTCAAAGCCGATGGTACAGATATTGTATCCTCCGCCGCTTCTTGAAGAATATGCAATTTTATCCCCTTTGGGAGACCATTCCGGCTGTGTGTTGTAATCTCCCTGAAATGTCAGTCTTTCCACCCTTCCCGAATCCGCATACAGAATATAAATCTGGGGTGTCCTTGAACGGTCTGAAACAAAAGCCATTTTGCCGCCGTCAGGGGACCATGTGGGCGAGGTATCAATCCCCCAGTCTTTTGTCAGTCTTTTAACCTTTTCTCCTTTTCCGGTCAACAGATAAATATCCTGATCCCCGTCAAAGGAAAGCGTTGCCGCCAGCATAAATTTGCCGGGAACCCATGCCGGCGTTATATTAAGCCCCTTGTTGGCGATAACGGAACCGATGCCGCCCCTGAAGCTTTTTACATAAATATCCGGTTTGCCTTTTGCATAAGAAGTGTAGGCGATCCATTTTCCGTCCGAGGACCATGCCGGAAAAAGACTGATGGATTTGTGACTTGTGACCCGTTCAGGATTTCCGCCGTCAAAATCACAGACATAGATTTCCTTGCTTCCGGAACCTGTGGATACAAATGCGATTTTACTGTTAAAAATTCCCGGACTGCCGGTAAGATACAAAATGACTTCGCTGCAAAAGCGGCGGATAATCCTTTCCTGATCTTCTATCCAGCCTTTATATCTTTTCCCCACCAGCACCTGCCCTTTAAATGTATCAAAGAGCCGAAGTTCCATTTCAAGCATGTTGTTCTTTACGCTGATGCCGCCGGTGATCAGGAGTTCCGCACCGATGCCGGTCCAGTTCTGAAAGTTGATATTGGAACCGCTGATATCCGTGTTCTGAGGGTCTTCAAGAAAAGCATCCCGGCGAAGAATCGTAAAATATCCTGTAAATTCAAGATTCTGAGAGCATATATCCGCAGGCTTCCTTGAAATTTCCGCACCCGTGATGCTGTCGGGCAGAATTTTGAACAAAGGTATGGCAAGCGGAATTTTCCGCAACGAAGGATTGTCAATGTTGATAATATCATAGCTTGCGGTACTTAAAGCCGGTCCCATAAGCAGAAACAGCACTGTAAGTATAAAGATGAATTTGATACGACCGATCATAATACTTTCCTTAATTTAATCCTGAAGGCGTAAATCTCAAGCCCACTTCATAATAGGGACCTGTGAAATCTCCCGGCAGGGGCGGAAGCGGGTCTGCTTTTCTGACAGCCCGTTCAGCGGACTCATCCAAATATCTGTCCCCCGATCTTTTCTCAAACCAGAAATCCGCTATCTGACCGTCGGGCATGATTTTTATCACCATAATCGCTTCCAGCCCGAAACGTCTTCCCAGCAGATGTTCGGAAATTGCCCAGTTTTTATTGATACGGTCCGGGATAACATTCTGCTTGTAAAATTCCAGCGCCGCAGAATTTCCCCTTCCCCCGGGACCGAAACCGTTGCCCGGTATGCCGCCGCCTGCCCCCGGTGCGCCGCCGGCACCGGCAGCATTTCCCTTTTTGGCGACTGCCCCGTTTTTAGAAGATGATTCGTTTTTGCCTTCGCCGGTGCCGACCTTACGCCTGATCTTGTCAATCGCCTCCTCAACTGAAGAGGACCTTGATTTTTTGGAATTGGCAACCCGCTGGTCCGGTTTTTTATGTTTGACCGGTTCTTCTGTTTTTTTTACCGTTGCTTCGGGTTTGACCGGCTCTTTTTTTACAACCTTCGGCTTTTCCGGTTCTTTTTTTACAATTTCCGGTTTTTCAGGCGGTTTGGGTTTTTCCGGCTCAAGGGCAACTGCTGCTTTGGGCTTCTCCGGCTCCGCAACCTGCGCCTGAGGCACCGGTTCCGGTTCGGGTTCAGCCACCGGCTCCGGTTCAGGCGCGGGTTCCGGCTCCGGAATCGCCTGTTCCTGAACTTCCGGTTCGGCTACGGGTCCCGGTTCGGGAGTTGCCGCTTGTGTATTATTTTCTTCTGCTTTCTCACCGGTCTGAGAGGGGCTTCCCGCTGCCGGAAGCGTCACCATGCTGACATTTATCACCGAACTGCCGGATAAAAAATCGCTTTTCGGCGCAGGAACCGGCGCAAAAATCACAGATGCAAAAAAAAAGAGATGCAACAGCGCTGAAACAAAAAACATTAAAGAAAATGAAGCGCCCTCATCCCGTGTGCCGCGAAGCAGAGAAAGCCCGCCGTCCATATTTGCTGCCATCAACTTTCTGCTTTTTGTGTTGTTTCTTTTTTCTGTTCTTCTGCCGGGGCTTCTGTCGGAGGTTCTGTCACAATTCCCATTTTTTCAATCCCTGCTTCTCTGATCCGGGACATCACCCGGACGCCCATGCCCCAGGGGATGTCTTTATCTGCCCGGAAATAAACTTCCCGGCTGGAACGGCTTTCAAGAATTTTCAAGAGCTTATCCCCAAGCATATCCAATCCCACCGCATCATCGTTAATATAGATTTCACTGTTTTTATTAACGGTAACAACAAGCTGTTCCTGCTCTGCCGGCAGCGCTTTGGCCGCGACTTCCGGCAATGCCACATCAAGTCCCTGCGTCATCATCGGCGCTGTGACCATGAAAATAATCAGCAGCACCAGCATGACATCCACAAAAGGCGTTACATTTATATCAGACATCAGGCGGTCAGTTCCGCTTCCGATTGCCATTTTTTTTCTCCTGAAAACAGACAGTTATTTAACTGTCTATCGCTTTTATTAAAGTTGGGAAAGGCGCAGTTTTGCCGAATAGGAACACTTTAAAATGCAGTTAACCTGATGTGCAATTTTTTCCGAACCGCAAAGGGCGCAAAGATTCCGCAAGGTTCGCAAGGATAAGTCTTTGCGCTCTTTGCGTAACCTTTGCGGACTTTGCGGT
>JAIFKL010000085.1 GCA_020049595.1 Desulfobacteraceae bacterium | reverse complement strand
GTTAAAACTTTTACCACGAAAGCACGAAAATCAGGAAAGGCACGAAATTTTTTTCGTGGCTTTCGTTTCTTTCGTTTCTTCGTGGTTAAAAATTAAAAATGCCACATACACCCGTCATTCAGTTTCTTTATGTAAGACCCGAAACAGACGCGGACATTCCGCTGCCCTGTTATATGACGCCCCGGGCTTCGGGAATGGATATTTACGCTGCGGTGGAAAAAGACACCGTTATCGAACCCGGAGCGGTTTCCCTGATTCCCACAGGTTTTGCCCTGTCCATTCCCGAAGGCTTTGAGGTTCAGATTCGTCCCCGAAGCGGTCTGGCAGTGAATCATCAGATCACCGTCATCAATGCGCCTGCCACGATTGATTCCGATTACAGAGGCGAGGTAAAGGTTGCACTCATCAATCTCGGCAAAACCCCCTTTACGGTTCAAAGAAAAAACCGGATTGCCCAGATGGTGGTTCAACTGGTTTATCAGGCAGAATTGGAGATCGTGAAAGCCTTGGATGAAACCGAGCGCAGCGCGGGCGGATTCGGACACACCGGCATGTAGGGGCAGGCTGACGGCCTGCCCCTACGGAATATAATTTTCAACTCAATTTTTCCTGAGCCGCCGATAAACATAAAGCAGCAGCACCGCGCCGCAGACGGCAATGATCAGGCTGCGAAAATCAAAGCCTCTGAAACTGCCGAATCCGAAAAATGAACTGATAAAGCCGCCAACAAACGCGCCGCCGATCCCCAGAAGGATTGTAATAATCAAGCCGCCCGGGTCATTTCCGGGCATAATCCATTTGGCAAGCACCCCCACAATCAAACCAAGCACGATCCACGACAAAATTCCCATGTCACACCTCCTTAACTTCAGCAATGTAGGGCGGACAAAGCGAAGCGTGTCCGCCATGTCATGTGTAAAACGGGTTTGAAACCCGTTCTACAGCCAATGTCATATGTAAAACGGGTTTGAAACCCGTTCTACAGCCAATGTCATATGTAAAACGGGTTTGAAACCCGTTCTACAGTAATTCCGGTTTCACGGCATAAGATTCATTTCATAAAAAAGATAGCAGGATTTTGTTGTGCAATCAAGCGAATTAAACGATTTGTCAATGACAATGTTCTCCAAGCCCTTACTGACATGTCCGCCCGCAACTTGCGCTTTTGAAATCTGATTTTTCATGGAATATCAATACAGTTCACTGATCTGCTCTGAGAAAAACATATTGACAGGATAACAAATTGCGGGTTATATAACTTCGGCAGTGATTCAGAAACTGAGTTTTTTCAAAAAACTCAGTTTTTTCAGTATAGTAATCCGATTCTGATTTTTTACGGCATATTTTCTCAGCAGTTGTAAAACGGGTTTCAAACCCGTTCTACAGCTATGGTGCATTCCGTATTCCGTTTTCGGATATCTGTCTGTGTGCGTCTGTGTGTGTCTGCGGCAAAAAAAACGGGGATAGAACCCTGTTCTGTTGTTTTCCGTAAACAGGTCAGGAGTTTAAAAAAAATCAGAGAAAATCAGGAAGCACGGAGAAAAAATATGAACGCATCCCGTATAGAAGACAAGGATATGGCAGATCTGAAAAAAGCAAAAGCGCTTTTGGAAAAAGGCAGTTTTGTCATTAATATTGCGAATTTTTTCGGATATCTGGGAGAAAAAATCGGCGACCGCCTTTCTCCCGAGCGCCGTGAGAAGATTTCAGCATATAATGTGATGCTGATTGAGAAATCATATCAACTGACCATGACCACCATGGCGGATTCGGATTTTCCGCAGGAAAGCGACGGGAGGCATCTGTTTTATGTCACGGTTTCCGGCGCGGTGGGCGGCGTGGGCATCCTCACCCTTTTTGCGGAACTGCCGGTAACAACGATTCTGATGCTCAGAGCAGTTGCGGATATCGCCAAAGACGAAGGCGAAGATTTTCGTCAGTTTGAAAGCAAAATCGCTGTGTTGCAGGTTTTTGCCCTGGGCGGCGATCCGCACCGGACAGAAACAGGTGAGCAAAGCCTCACCGGATATTACGCGGTGCGTGCATTGCTTGACAAACCTCTGGAAGAATCCTCCAAAGATATCGCCAAAAAAGGGGCTGCCGGAATGGGAACCCCCTTTGCGGTTCAGTTTGTCGCAAAAGTTGCCGCGGAATATCAGACCCTGGTATCGGCCCGGGTCACAGCCAAAGCGGTTCCCATTCTCGGAGCGGTTGCCGGCGCAATTATCAACATTGTTTTCCTTGAGCTTTTTCAGGAAAAAGCCCGCGGACATTTTATCGTGCGCCGCCTGGAGAGAAAGTACGGCATCGAAGAAATAAAGCAGTCATACCAGACAATTGATGTCCCGGCATACAGCGGCATTTACGGCATAAAAAAAGGGATCGAAGTCTCTCAGTCGGAAACTGACAGGATTCTGAGGCATCATGTGTGGACATCCATGGGAGTGGGACTGATTCCCTTACCGATAGCAGATATTGCCGGTTTAACAATTGTTCAGATCCATCTGCTCAGAAAACTTGCCAAACTCTACGGCATTCCTTTTTCCAAGGGAGCGGTGAAAAATACCCTGTCATCAGTGGTCGGGGGGCTGTTTCCCGTATCTGTTTCGGGCCCTTTGGCTGCCAGCATAACGAAATTTATTCCCGCGGCCGGACAGACAGCAGGTGTGATAACCATGCCGCTCATTGCCGGTGCGACAACTTATGCCCTGGGCAAAGTTTTTATCCAGCATTTTGCCTCGGGCGGGACCTTTCTGAGCTTTGATCCTGAAAAGGTGAAAGCATATTACAGGGAAATGTTCGAGGAAGGAAAAAAGGTCTCGGCTGATCTCAGGAAGGTGAGTTATATTTAACCACGAAAACACGAAAGGAATGAAAGCCGTGAAAATATGTTTATGAGCTACGCAGTTGAATTTCACCGCTGTACGCACCCCACCCCCGGCCCACCTCTCCCCCTCTCCTTCGGAGAGGGGGCCGGGGGGTGAGGTCTCAACCGCGAAAGTAACAATTTGCTCACGCGTCCGGCAAAGACAAATCTTTTCCGGTAATAATCTTCGCTGAGGGCATTAATGCGGACGCCGTGTTTGCGGCTTGCATGGACAAATTTCTCATCTTTCAGATAGATACCGATATGCGAGATTCTTCTGCCTTTAGTTTTAAAACACAGAATATCGCCCTCTTGCAGCGATTCTTTTTCAACGGGCGTCAAATCATTTTCGCATATATCGCCTACGCTCCGGCTTATTTCTATGCCGAAAACCTCTCTGTAAATGAGTTGAACCAGCGCGGAACAGTCTATGCCGCTTTTGGATTTTCCCCCTAATCGGTATCTTGTTCCCAGCCAGTTGTCAACTGCCCTCAGCAATTCTCTGTTCTCTGTCCCGTCAAAATCTATGCCGAATTTTTCGGAATATTGCACATAAAAATCAGATTTTTCAGGAGGATATAAAAGTCTTTCCGATACATTTTCATCTGTATTGTCATTTTGTTCGGAATTTTTATTTCGCGTCCTGTCAATATCATTGTTTTTCAGACCGACTTTATGTATAATAAAATACTTTGAACAGGATGCCTGAAAATTTTCTGTTTCTTTGACTGAGATACAGGAACAGGTACTTACAAACAACAATGTGACAATGACAAACTTGAGAAACAAAGCTGATGATTTTCGGGATATTCGGAGATGGGACTTTCTGAAGAACTTCTGACAACCTTCTGAATTAACAGAATCCATTATGTCTCCTTTTCTCTTTGGTCATAATTTTTTTGATAAATTCCGAAAAGACGTCCTTATAAAAAGAATTTGCAATTCATTCCCATAAAACCGCAGGAAAAATCAATGGGGTGGAGAGAGTATTTTGAAGGGGCAAAATGCTCCTTCCGGCTACTGGTTTTTAATTTTATTCAGAAAATAGGTTTCTCCCGAAACTTTTAATTTTGAGATTTTTATAACATGAATTTGAAAAAAAACGGCATTTCTGTGACCATACTCGGCTCAGGCACATGCGTTCCGTCGCTCAGGCGGAATCCCTGTTCCGTGCTGATGGAAACCGGGGGCGAAAATCTGGTGTTTGACTGCGGTCCCGGCATCATGTCCCGGCTGTTGCAGGCAGATACAAGTATTTTTGAGGTTTCCTTTATATTTCTCAGTCATTTTCATCCGGATCACAGCGGCGAACTGGCTTCATTCCTGTTTGCCAACAAATATGCTGACGGCTCCCTGCGAAAACATCCGCTGACTCTGGTGGGCGGAAAAGGATTTTCGGATTTTTACGGAAAGCTGAGAAATGTCTATGGCCGCTGGATAGAACTTCATCCCGGTTTGCTGAATATTGTCGAACTTGACAGCAGGGGAGCGGATGTCCGGAAATTTGACAATTTCACGCTGGCTTCGGTTCCGACAGAACACAACGATGAAAGCATTGCTTACAGAATCACGGCTTTTGAGGGCAGTTCTGCGGTTTATTCCGGGGACACGGATTTCAGCGAAAACCTGATTTCGCTTGCCAAAGACGCAGAACTGCTGATCTGCGAATCCGCATTTCCCGATGAATTGAAGGTCAAAGGACATCTCACGCCCTCGCTTGCCGGTGAAATTGCGACAAAGGCAAATGTCGGAAAATTAGTTCTGACGCATTTTTATCCTGTCTGCGGGAACGCCGATATTGAAAAACAATGCCGCAAAACATATTCCGGTCCTCTGCTGCTGGCGGAAGATCTGATGAAAATTAAGATTTGACAAGAGATTTGTTTCTCGCAAAGACGCAAATCTCACTGTGAAAACAGGAAAATTCTTCTTTGCGTGCTTTGCGCCCTTTGCGAGAACCTTTTATTGAGATTTCTCGCAAAGGACGCAGAGAGCGCAAAGAAAAGATTTTAATATTTATATAAAAGAAACAGATACATGAGATATTATCCGATAAATCTTGACATACGGAATCGCCGATGCCTGGTGGTGGGGGGCGGAAGCGTCGGCACGCGCAAAGTCATAACGCTTACAGACTGCGGCGCAACTGTAACGGTTGTCAGCCCTCAGATTACGCCGGAACTGCGTCAACTGGCAGATCAGAAAGCCGTTGCTGTAAAGCGGCGGCATTATCAGACCTCGGACATGAACGGCATGTTTCTTGTCATCGGCGCAACCGATAACAAAGAATTAAACTGGCAGATATATTCCGACGCGGAACGCATCGGGAAACTGTGCAATATCGCCGACCGGCCCGAAGCCTGCAATTTTATCCTGCCTTCCATTGTCAACCGGGGAGATTTGATTATTGCGATTTCCACTTCGGGAAAAAGTCCTGCTTTTGCCAAAACATTGCGGAAAGAGCTTGAAATCCAGTTCGGAGAGGAATATGCCGATTTTCTCCAAGTTATGGGCGAGATACGCAAAAAACTTCTGATGAAAAATCATGCGCCCGAAGAACACAAACCGGTATTTGAAAAACTGATAAAAAAAGGCTTGCTTGAGATGATCCGGGAGAAGAAAAAGGAAGAGATAAACCGTCTGCTCTCCGACGTACTCGGAAAAGCTTATGATTTTGATTCGCTGTTGAAAAACAGGGACTAAGCTCCAGAAGGAGTGAATGCGGATGGAACTTATCATTATCACCGTTGTGCTTTACATGCTGAGTACGGCAGGCTATCTTGCCTATCTCTTTTTTCAGAAAAATTATCTGCATGAAGCCGGCTGCTGCCTGCTGGCAGTGGGTTTTTGCTGCCATTCGGCAATTATTGCTTACGGATTTGCAAAGGCGGGGACCTTTCCGGTTCACAATCTTCATGAAACCCTTTCCCTTGCCGGATGGGCGCTGTCCGGCGCTTTTCTCGCATTTCAGTATCAGTTCAATCTTAGGATTCTGGGCATTTATGCCGCGCCCCTGGCAACGGTGATTATGATTGTTTCCTCCCGGCTGCCGAAAGAACCGGTACTGGCAAAAACGGTTTTCAACAATTTCTGGCTGATATTCCATGTGATTGTTATCTTTATGGGAGAAGCGGCGTTTGCGCTGGCATGCGGCGTGGGATTTTTGTATCTGATTCAGGAATCTTCCATCAAAAGCAAAAATCACGGTTTTTTTTTCCGGCGTCTGCCCTCGCTGGAGCTTTTGGATTCCACAGGATATGCCTGTATTATTTCCGGTTTTGCGCTGCTCACGCTGGGGCTTATCAGCGGTTTTCTCTATGCCAAGCTGATCTGGGGCAAACTGTGGACATGGGATCCCAAAGAAGTCTGGTCCGGCATCACATGGATGCTGTATGCTGCCCTGATTCACGGGCGCCTTGCTTTGGGATGGCGGGGCAGGAAAGCCGCTATTGTCTCTGTTATCGGGTTTACAGTCCTTTTATTCACCTTTTTCGGCGTCAATTTTCTTTTAAAAGGGCATCACGGGGAATTTACGAAATGGTAGGTTTTTTTACCGCGAAAGCACGAAAAATATGAAAAAGCGGAACCACGAAAGACACGAAAGATATTCATTATTTCGTGTCCTTCATTTTTTTTTCGTGCTTTCGTGGTTCCGCTTTCGCGGTTCAAAATTATAATTACCCGCTGTGATAAATGACGACTTATGCAAGATATTGTACTGTTGGGATTAAATCATAAAACTGCGCCGGTGGAAGTCAGAGAATGCCTCGCATTTTCAAAAGACGAAGCGGGAGCCGTGCTGGAAACAATTCAGCATCATCCGGCAATCCGTGAGGCGATTCTGTTTTCAACCTGCAACCGGGTCGAAATTCTGCTGACAGCGGAAAACAGAGACTACGCTGCGGAAGCTGCCAAAACCTGCTTTTCCGAATTGAAAAATATTCCGGCGTCTCAGTTTGAAAACAATCTCTACATTTATAACGGCGACGATGCGGTGCGGCATATTTTCAGGGTTGCCGCAAGTCTTGACTCCATGGTGGTGGGAGAGCCGCAGATTCTGGGGCAGATCAAAGAGGCTTACCGTATCGCGACTTTGAAAAAGACTTCCGGCGTGGTGTTAAACCGTCTGCTGCACAAAACTTTTTCCGTGGCAAAACGGATCCGAACCGAAACCGGCATCGGCGGCCACGCAGTATCTATCAGCTATGCGGCCATTGAACTGGGGCGTAAAATTTTCGGTACGCTGGAAGAAAAAAAAGTGCTGCTCATCGGCGCGGGCGAAATGGCGGAGCTTGCGGTGGAACATCTGATTCGCAACCGCGCCGGCGATATTTTTGTGGCAAACCGGACATTTGAACGCGGTATCGCCCTTGCCAGAAAATTTAAGGGCAATCCTATCCGCTTTGAAGAAATCCCGGATTATATGCTGCTGGCTGATATTATTATCAGTTCAACAGGTTCTCAGGGTTTTGTGATTCGGCGGGATCAGGTAAAGGCAGGAATGCGGGGCAGAAAAAACCGCCCGCTTTTTTTTATTGACATTGCCGTGCCTCGGGACATTGATCCGGGAATCAACCGGATTCCCAACGCATATCTCTATGATATTGACGACCTCAAGAGTGTGATTGATGAAAACATAGAGGACCGGCAGCGGGAAGCGGTCAAAGGGGAAAGAATTGTTGATGAGGCTGTCATCAGTTTCCGACAGTGGTATGAAAGTCTGGATGCAGTGCCGACCATTGTTGCTTTGCGAAAAAAAATGGATGCCATTGCAAAAGCGGAGATCAGAAAGACAATGAATTCGCTGCCGCATTTCTCTGATGAGGACTCTCAGGCGCTGTGCCGGATGACCGATGCGCTTATCAACAAAATTCTGCATGATCCCACGCTGTTTCTGAAAAACAACGGTTTTCACGGAAACAAAACCCTCTATCTTGACATGACACGGAAACTTTTCAAGCTGGATGAAAGCTGAAGGAAGCGTGACTTTTGTTTCTCGCAAAGAACGCAGAGGGCGCAAAGAAAAACTTTTTTTCAAATCGCTTAAATGTAGAGCGATTTTTCAAATCGCTTCTAAGCGAATTAAAAATTCGCTTTACTTAGTTCTTTGCGTTCTTTGCGAGAAATCTTTTTAAATTTTTGCCGCCGTATTTGAAAGATAAAAAAATGAAACATATTGTAACAATTCTTCTTGTTTTCCTTGCGCTGCTGCAGTACCCGGCGTCGGCTGCTGTGCTTCTGCGATTGCAGGACGGAGAAACTGTATTGGATGCAAAAGATGCGAAATTAGGCGATCTTTTAGAAGAAATTCGCCGGAAATATGCGGTGAGCATCGTGGGATTGGAAAGCAGGGAAGGGGAGACCGTCACCTTTTCCGCCAAAGAAGAAATGCCGGAAGATTTGCTCAAGCGTCTGTTCCGTTATCTCGGAGAAGAAAATTATGCCATGGAGTTCACAGACATAAAACTGACAAAGGTTTCAGTTTTTCCCGGGTCAAAAAAACGCAGCCCTTTTCCTTCTGCTGAGGGAGCGAGTGAGACATCAGCTCCGCAGCAATTCAGCAATGTTGTTGAAGTAAAAGAAATTGTCGCAGGCAGTCAGGCGCAGGATTTGAATTTGCAGAAAGGAGATTTGGTTATCTCATATAACGGCATCAGAATTACGAGCGCACAGCAACTGGCAGGCGAAGTGAGGAAAACATCGGATAAGGATACGGTTGAGATAACTGCGGTGAGAAATAAAGAAGTCATGCCGATGGTTTTAAAAGGCGGCATCATCGCCCCCTGTGGTTGCCCTTGTTCACGGACAAGTAGGGTGGGGTGAGCTTGCGAACCCCACCAAAAGAGTAAGCACGGGGGCTTACCCCTACGACTTTTTATTAAAATCAGGTTATTAAAATCAGGTCACATGTCTCAGAATAAATGCCTTATTCCGAAAGTTTCTTGAGAATATAAAGCAGTTCCGCAAAGCCGATTTTGCCGTCTCCGTCAACATCCGCATCGGTGTAAACACCCTCCGGCTGCATTCCCGACAGAATTTTAAGCACAGTTACGGCATCTCTGAGATCAATCGTACCGGTTCCGTCAACGTCACCGGGAACTTTATCTGTTGTCATCATCCACAGTTCGTAGCCGTGCGTGTCATCGGCAGCCCCGAAGAAGAGCATTCCGTTTACCCTTATAAGACGGGAAGGACATGAACCGCCCCCGCCGGACCGGATATCTTTAACCATGACCGTACCGGCTCCGGTGCCGTCGCTTTTCCAAAGTTCTTCACCATGAATGCCGTCATCTGCCGAAAAGAAAAGCATTCCGTTCACATTGATAAAAT
>JAIFKL010000326.1 GCA_020049595.1 Desulfobacteraceae bacterium | reverse complement strand
AATAATCAGCAAATCTCCCGCAAAGACCGCAAAGAGCGCAAAGCAGAAGAAAATTGCGGAACGGACAATATTTCTCTTTATTCCTTTGCGTTCTCCGCGCCCTTTGCGGGAACCTTTTTTTTATTTCCAAAAATGTCTATTATACTGAAATATAAGAAACCTGACCCGGAGACTATCTATAATGCTTATGGGATTACTGAGGACGGGAGATATTTGGAAATCGGTTATGTCAAAGAGAAGGTTTCCCTATATCGCGTCATTCATGCTATGGATATGCGGGAATCCGCCAAAAAGAGGTTTAAAAAAATCAGGAGGCTGTGATGAAAAAAAATAAACCGACTTTTAAAAACGACGAAGAACTTATTGAATTCATGGAAGCCCATGATGGTTTTGAATCAGCGGATCAGGGATTTGCCGAGATCGTTGAAACACCTGTATTTTCCAGAAAAGATACGGGGCAAATCAGACTGAACCCGGAAATGTTGAAATTGATAGATGAATTGGTGAAGGCGGGGATCTGTGCAGACGTGAGAGACGCTAAGGCTGTCCGAAGCTATGTTTTGACGGTATTGCCACATTCTTATTCGGGCTTTTCGGAGAAAACATCTGATAAAGATTGTTGAACCATCTGAAATCCATGCCGCGATTCTGCAAGCCCTGAAGGATTATGACAAACCGGATGATATTACGCTGCTGGTGATGAAGCGGCTATAATTTCAAAAGTATATCAGCAGTATAAAGATTATTCAAGTAGGGAGTTATGAAGAAAAAATGTTGCTTATCTGATGCTGAGTATCGTATTTTCACTCAGTGAGGCTTATGCCGAAGTCTTTATCCTCGCGAATTTAAATGAGTTTGTTGTCCGAACTGTGATTGAGACATTCCGGTTTCGTCACGGTTCGGGCAATAAATGAAGAACTCCTGATAAACCCTACAATGAGGAGCGAAATATGAAACTTCGTAGATTACCTGTCGGAGATTCATCATTCGAAAGCATCCGCGCAAATGACTGCGTATATGTGGACAAAACCCGGCATCTGTTTCAGATGGCTGATGAAGGGAAATTTTATTTTCTGTCCCGCCCCCGCAGGTTCGGAAAATCCCTGACCGTATCGGTATTGCGATGTCTGTTTCAAGGTAAAAAGGATTTGTTCGACGGATTGTGGATAGCGGACAACACAGAATGGGAATGGAAAGCGCATCCGGTGCTAGTTCTGGATTTTAACGGAATCAGCCATGATACGCCGGAAAATCTGAAACTGAGCCTGCAAAGAACATTTCAGCAAATTGCCGGAGATTATGAGGTATCATCCGATGCCCCGTTATTGGAAAATCAGTTCAAAGAACTTATTCTTTCTCTGTATCGGAAAACCGGTATGCCGGTTGTGATTCTGATTGATGAATATGACAAACCTCTGATCGCTCATCTGGGCAAAGGCGAAAAAGCCCTTGAGATTGCCAAAGCAAACAGAGATATTCTGAAATATCTGTTCGGCGTTATCAAGGACGGTGATGTCTCGCCCGCGCTGCGTCTGGTTTTCATTACGGGGGTATCGAAATTCAGCAGGGTTTCGATGTTTTCGGAACTCAACAATTTAAAAGATCTGACAATGAACCGCCATTATGCAAACATGCTCGGATATACGCAGTCGGAGATTGAAACCGAATTTACGGGCTATATCGGACGGTTTGCGGAAGACTGCGATCAGACGCGTGAGCAGATACTTGAAAAAATGAAATCCTTATATGACGGGTATCGGTTTTCCGAAAAAAATGTCCGTGTTTACAATCCGTTTTCCTTGTTAAAATCACTGGATGAAATGGCTTTTAAAAATTACTGGTTTGAAACCGGAACGCCGACATTTCTGGTGAATATTCTGAACGAAACGAACTGGTATCTCCCGAAAATCGAAAATCTTCAAGCCACAGAAGCTGTTTTCAGCACGTATGAACTCGAAAACCTCAAACCCGAAGCCCTCCTGTTTCAGACCGGATACATTACCATCAAAGAGGTTTCAGACAGGCTTTACACATTCGATTATCCGAATCAGGAAGTAAAGACATCATTTCTGGAGATTCTGTTTCATTCCTGCACAAAAGGACTCAGGGACGGGTCACGTTTTGTTTTGCTGAACGGCTGTCTTTATCAGGAAAACTATGAACAGTTCTTTGAAACCGTGTCATCCATATTTTCATCCATTCCGTACACATTGGAAAGCAGACGGGACGAAGCGTATTTTCATACGGTTTTTTACCTGATGCTCTGCGCTTCGGGCGTCAATGCCCGCAGTGAGATTTTAACCTGCAATGGAAGAATTGATCTGGTGGTAGAATTTCCCGATAAAATTTTTATCATCGAATTCAAATGCGATCAAAGCGCGGAAGCAGGTATTGCACAAATACGGAATAAAAGGTATGATAAACCATTCAGGCAGGGCGGGAAAAAAATCATTCTTTTGGGGATCAATTTTGACTCGGAAAAACGGAATGTGGCGGAGTGGAAAGTTGATTTATAACGGAATGGATCGTGCTTTACACAGACGGCATCACCGAGGCATGGGGCAAAGACGGCAAAATGTTCGGGGAAGAGCGGCTGATAAAGATTGTGGAATCATACGGCGGCAAATCCGCTGCCGAAATCCATGCCGCCATTCTGAACTCGCTGAAGGATTATGACAAACCGGATGATGTTACGCTGCTGGTGATGAAGCGGGTTTAAATGCTGATTTTGAGGACAGCAAATTGGAAAAGATATGTTACGAGGCAGAGCCTCATAACGAAATAAAATAAATTATGATTCCGGTGATCGCCAACAGGAAAGAGAGCCTTTCGGTTTTTCACTCTCAATTTTTTTCTTTTCTTGCCTTTTTTGCTTGTCCGGTATAATTAATATACCATTTTGTAAATTCATCATCCTTTGTTTTCTCCAATTGGGATTGATAATCCAAGTCGCTTTTAATTCAGATGGTCAGTCCGCCGGAAGCACATGGATGGACGGATTTACGAAGTTATGTACTGGTGGGTATGTTTTAACAATCATCCAAAAAGGAGGAAAAATCATGAAGAAAATTATCACCGTATTGTTCGTTGCCGCCCTATTTTTTCCCGGCAACGCTCTTGCCAAGAAAATTGTCCTGGTCTTTGAGGAGTATCCGCCCTACGAGTTCATGGAAAACGGGCAGCTTGCAGGTACAGATGTGGATATTATCCGTGAAATATTCAAACGACTCGGACTTGAGACCGATTTTCAGGAACGCCCATGGAAAAGAGCATTGACAGAGGTGGAAAAAGGTGATGCGGATGCTATTTTTTCTCTTGTGAAAACTGAAGAAAGAGAAAAATTTCTGTATTATCCTTCAGAAGATTTGAGTTATGAGAAATTTATCTTTATAGCTCGTAAAGGAAGCGGCATGAAGGTCAAAAGCCTCGATGATCTGAAAGGCAAACGTGTGGGCGTATGCACGGATTATTCTTATGATCCTGTATTTGACAACTACAAGGGTTTTGAAAAAGAATATTCCAAAAACGATGAACAGCAGTTGAGCAAGCTCGGCGGCGATCGTATGGATGTGGCGATAATGAATGAACTGGTTTTCAAATTCACCGTCAAAAAAATGGGAGATGCTGATCGTTTTGAAATTCTGGATTATGAAATTGCCCCTAAACATCTTATGTATGCAGGCTTTTCCAAAGCTCTCGGAGAACAAAGCAAATCATTGGCGGAAAATTTCAGCCGGATATTGCAGCAGTTGAAACAGGAAGGCTTTTATCAGAAGATATTGGATAAATATCGTTAACTGAAAAAGCTTTTTCACTGCAACAAGTTTCAGAGTAATTCCCAGGTTCCCCTTTGTCCCGACTTGTCCGGGGTAAAGGGGAATTTCACTTCCCGATTTCTTACCCTCTTTTAATTTCAAAAAGACAGGATAAATGTATGAGCAAAAAATTATTTCATAAAATATCATGGTTCAATTCTGTTCAGGCAAAATTCAGTATCATTCTTCTGCTGACTACGACAATTATCTTCGGGGGATTCATACTGACATATTATAATACTACCAAAACTGGAATGTATGATGATCTCGGTGAGCTTGCCACCTTGTTATGCATTCAGCTCTCGAAAAGTCTGGTAATGCCTCTGTGGGATATGGAGTTGAGAACTATCGAGGGCATTATGGACGCCTCGATGAATGAAAAACAGGTATATGCGATTGTTGTCAGAACCGATACTGGAAGCATTTACAATAAAATACGGAATGATCAGTGGGTAAGTGTGAATTCCGGTCAGATTTCTTTCAAACCGTGGCACATCAGAAGGCAGGGGGAAGTTGTCAGAAAAAACAAGAAACTGGGAATAATCGAAATATATCTGACCCCGGAATTTGTCCAGAAAAGACTCCGGGAGGCTGTTCTGAACATGCTAATCACCCTTGTCATCCTCAATATCCTGCTTTTTATGATGCTTTTTTTCAGCATACGGAAAACCGTCGTAACCCCTGTCCGGGAAATATCGGAATATCTCAGGCGGTTGTCAGCGGGTAATCTTCCCGACCCGATGACGAACATATACAGCGGCGAATTCAATGAAATCCGCAACAGTCTGAATATGCTGATTGAAGCGACAAATCAGACGGCACTGGCTGCCGAATCAATTGCTGCCGGAAATCTGGATATTGATGTCATAGAACGCTCGGAACATGACCGCATGATGCAGGCATTGAACCGGATGATACAACGGTTGAACGGTATTATGAAAGAAACAAACGGCATGATTCAGGCAGTCGGACATGGCAAACTCGATATACGCGGCAATGCCGAAGCGTTTGAAGGCGGATGGCATGAACTGGTTACGGGAGTGAATCATCTGATAGACGGATTAAGTTCGGCAGTGTCCGAAAAAGCCGCTCTCGGCATGGAAATGGAACTTGCCAAAAAGATTCAGACAGTTCTGCTCCCGAAAAAACCCGAAATCTTCGGCTATGAGATTGCCGCAAGCATGAGTCCGGCGGAGGAAGTCGGCGGAGATTATTACGATGTGATTTCTGTCGGGGGCTTTGACTGGATTGTGATAGGCGATGTTTCGGGACACGGCGTTACCGCAGGGCTGGTGATGATGATGGTTCAGACATCCATCCACACGGTTCTGATTCAGAATCCGCAGGTGCCGACCGCCCGGCTGCTGTCCGTCATCAATCAGGCAATATACGAAAACCTTGTGAGAATGGATGAGTCCAAACACATGACGATTGTTGTGCTTGCCTGCGGCAAAGACGGCTTTTTCGATTTTTCGGGGCTGCATGACGATATTCTGCTATGGTGCGCCGAGTCCCGGAAGGTGGAGACAATCAAAACAGACGGGATGTGGATCGGGCTTGAACCGGATATTTCCGATATGCTGACTACGGATGAATTCCGTCTGGAGACCGGAGACTGCATCGTGCTTTTCACAGACGGGGTTACCGAGGCATGGGGCAAAGACGGCAAAATGTTCGGGGAAGAGCGACTGATAAAGATTGTGGAATCAGCCGGCGGCAAATCCGCCGCCGAAATCCACGGTGCTATTCTTGAAGAGTTGAAGCCTTATGACAAACCGGATGATGTTACGCTGTTGGTGATGAAGCGGCTGTGAACTGACTATGAGATTTGAATTTGACAAAAAGAAGAGTCAGAAATTAAGAAAAAATCCGAAAAGAAAAATCGGTTTTGAAGAGTCTCTTGAAATCTGGGAAAACCCTTATTACGAGGACTTCCGTTATGATAATCCCGAACAGTTCCGTGTAATAGGCTGGGTTCAGGGGAAACTGTATTCCGTTATTTACGAATTGCGGGAAGATACTGAAGGGGAATACTGTCACCTTGTAACTCTTTGGAAATCAACGCATCAGGAGGAAAAATTATATGAAAAAAATGTATAAAAACACAACTGTCCCTTCAGCAGATGAACTTGCCGATATGACTGACAGAGGAGAAGATATTTCCTGTTTTTTCAGTAATAACGGTAAAATGAGGTATCCTTCGCAGAAGATCGGCGTTGACTTTGCGGCTGATATGTTAAGAGAATTGGATGATGTTGCAGCGGAAATGAATGTAGGACGCCTTGCAATTATCAAGATATTTCTCCGACATGCACTGGACCGGTATTATTCGGCAAGAAAGGAACGTGTCAGGACTGATTGAAGCCTTATGAAAAGCCCGATGATATTACGCTGCCGGTGATGAAGCGGCTAACTTCGTGAGAAAGGAAAAAAGCAATGGACAATACGGATCACAACATTTCAACCTTCGGGGACTATACGGAAACCGGAAAGGATACTGTCAAAGGCAGGCTGCTGCTCGGTTTTCAGTCCGCCACGCTCAATCTGGATGAACTGTGGGAACACAGCGCGCTGTCTGCCAAATATCTGTCCACCTTCTGGGGAAATTTTTTTCCCGAAGAGCATTCGGGCAAAATGCTCAGAAGGCAGGTGACGGACAAAGTTCTCTATGCCTGCGGAGAACTTTTGGGGAATGCGGTGAAATTCAGTTATAACCCCGAATATCTGCTTGAAATCGCTCTGTTTCTGCATGAGAACGAACTGCGGATATATGTAAGCAATTCGGTTCATCCGGATGAGGCGGAAAAGTTCATGTCCTTTGTCCGGCGAATCGTAACAGAGGATACGGATATGATGTTTCTGGAACAGATGGAACAAAATGCCGAGGAAGAAGGCAGCGGCCAGTCCGGCATCGGAATTTTAACCATGATCAATGACTACGGACTGAAACTGTCGTGGAAATTCGAGAACGACGAAACCGGAGTGACTACGGTAACGACGCTGGCACGGCTGCCGATTGTCAAACAATAGAAAGGAGAATGCCATGGAAATACAGGGACCCGCCTATTCGGTATCATACAATGCCGGAACCAATACGGTGAAATACAAAGGAACTTTCAATATCAGAGGGGCTGAAGGTTACAGCGAAATTGCCGAAATGCTCAACAAAATCGAAGAGCAGTTATCCCCGCCGGCAGAAGTTGTCTTTGATATCCGCGAAATGGAATATCTCAACAGTTCGGGAATTACAACCATGGGCAAATTTGTCATCAGACTGCGCAAAAAAACCGGCGTCACCCTCACTGTTCTCTGTTCCGGCCGGCAGTCATGGCAGGAATACGCCATGAACGGACTGAAAAAGCTGATGCCTGTCGGACTGACGCTGAAATTTGAATAACCCTGACCCCGAAATTGAAAAATATGAGTGAATCCGAAAAGCTGTCTGCCGATCTGACGGATATTCTTGCCGAAAACCGGCGGCTGAAAGCCGAAAACGAGAGGCTGAAAGCTGAAAACAAAGCCTTGTCATCCGAAAAAGCAGACATGGAAGCCTTAATGGAGATGGCGGGCGATCATGCGGACAAGATCGGCTCGGAACTGTTAGACAAAGTGGATGCGTCTATAAGAGAAATTGAAGAACGGGTTCGCCTGATCAGCGAAACCATCCCGGTCCCGATAGTCATCTCCAAAGTCTCTGACGGAAGTATTCTGTATTCCAACGAACTGTCTCACAAGGTATTCGGGTTGTCGGCAGATGAAATGATGATATATAAGACATCAGAACTTTATGAGAATTCTTCTGACCGGCGGAACTTTGTCAATAACCTGAATCTGCTGGGGTATGTCAGCGATTTTCATGCGCGTCTGAAAAAAAAACATGGCGGTATTTTCTGGGCTGCGCTGTTTTCACGCAAGCTTGATTTTAAAAACGAACTTTGCGTACTTACGGTCATATATGACCTCACGGAACGGAGAAAGGCGGAAGAAGAGATTCGCAGGCTGACGGAAGAACTGAACCAGCGGGAGGATAAATATCTGATGTTTTCTCTGGCAGGTCAGGATTTCGGCATTCATCTTCTGAAAATCAAAGAAATCATCGGCATCATACCTGTAACTCCTGTTCCGAATGTCCCGGATTATATCAAAGGCGTGGCAAACCTCAGAGGAAAGATAATTTTTATTACAGACATCAGGCGCAGATTCGGCTTTGAATCTGTCGCTTACTCTAACCAAAGCGGTATTATCGTTATAGAGATTGAAGAGAAAAATGAAAAACGTCTGATCGGCATTATAGCGGATTCTGTTACCGAAATTCTGAGTATCAAAGGAAAGGATATTGAACCTCCGCCGGAATACGGCATGGCAATTAATTCGGACTTTATTTCCGGAATGGCAAAAACAGGCGGCAGAGTACTGATTCTTCTTGATACGCGGCATCTCTGTCAGGATTTCCTTTAACCGGTCATTGCAGCTGACGGCTGACGCCCGCCACTGAATTTGTTGTTATGCTTCTCGTAACACATCGTTCTCAAAGCATAACCCGAAGAATGCTCCGAGACAGATCAGATCAAACCGCTTCAAAAATTTGGATACTTTACACGTAAAGGAGGGAATTATGCAGAAAATTAAAAGTTTCGTGTTTACAGCAGTATGCTGGACAGCGGTATTCATTGCCGCATTGTGCGATGCAAAAGAGCCGGTTTGCATTGGCTTGTCCGCGCCTGTGACCGGGCAGTATGCGGATGCAGGCAAAAGTTTTAAGGAAGGCGTAGAACTTGCCATTGAACAGATTAATAAGGTCGGGGGAATTGACGGACGTAAAATTGAACTGATTGTCGGGGACAGTCAGGGAGATCCTAAAATCGCAAAACGGGTGGCAAGAGACTTTGCGGAAGATAAAAGGATTGTTGCAGAGATCGGAGACTTCACCAGCAGTTGTTCTTTAGCGGCGCAGCCGATATATCACAGAGCAGAGATGGTTCAGTTGTCTCCTA
>JAIFKL010000206.1 GCA_020049595.1 Desulfobacteraceae bacterium | reverse complement strand
AAGATGATATTAAAGATTATTCTGGGATAACAATGTGTTAGAAACGATCATACAGGGAAGAACAAGGCGAAATGAATGAGGCAGTTATCGTTGACAGCCGTTTCGTCGCCGCCCTTTGGAATTTCCCGGACAAGGCAGGAAAAACGGCGATTCTCGGAGGAAAAAGTATTGCAGAGATGTTCGGAACAGGCTGCTGAAAGGGACTGCGCCGGAGAAGATTTTGCTTGCGGAAAAGGAGGGCGGGAAGTCGTCATAATATGAGGATGGAGGGCTGTTATGAGTTCCCCCTGATAGGGGGGGAAACCTGAATAAGCCTATACTTACCACCGTCATAATTTGAGCTTTTGTAAAACGGTTTGCGTCTGATTTTAGCCGGGGCGTTTTGCGGCAGATTTCAGAAGCGAAATTTATGCTGGTGGGCAGTATAACAACGAGCTAACCGGCGGCGGCTTTTTCGCCGTCCGGTTGAGCGGGTGGTTATTTTGTGCAATATTAAATAAATATAATATTGTAAAATATATTCTATTTTCCTGCTATTATTTTTTGTAGCATTCCATCATTTTTCATTGATCTAATCGCTTCTGAAATCTGCTCACACAGTATATTACCCTCTTTGGTGTCTTGAAATACAAAGAAGACTTCCATGACTTTTAGCGGGTTAGAGACATCAAATACCATCTGTTCTGCTTCCCCACTCTCACGAATGGCTGCTACGGTTGATGACGAGTCGCCGATAAACACATCAAAACGGCCTTTCAGCAACATTTTAATATTTTCCCTGTCATAATCTACATAGTCTATTTTAATTTTTGGGTTTTGAGTAATATCTGTACCATAACTATACCCCCTTATCAAACCGATTCGTCGGCCTTCCAAATCTTTGACTGACGTGACTATCGCCGTATTTTTACGAGTCACTGCGATAATTTTTTTTTCAAAAAAACTTTCGGTTCGACAGCTTGGTTTAACTAAGTGTTCTTCAAGTTCGGGGAAATATCCGATAAATTGTTTTTTCTGAAATTCATACTGAATTCGTTTGGTTGGTTTAAGAACAACCGCAAAGTCCAACTTGGTTCTTGCTTCGATTTCTGACAATATTTTAATAAATGTACCTTCGGTTTCATTCATCACTAAACTAGGAATATAATAACTTCCCAGAGTAATCGGTTCAGCCCCGACAATACCTTGAAATAATAGTGTAATAATACAGACTATACCGATGACTTTATACATATTCATCCTCCTTTAGTTCACTGTAAAAGACGCAATAAATAATCATCTCCCACGTCATCTTCAATAGATTCGCTATAGAACAACATAACACCAAGGTCAGTGGCGGGCGATAGCCCGGCCACTGCACCGACTGGTTAGGCACATTTATATTCTTTTAAAATTTCAATCCATTTTTCAATATGGAATGTTTTAATTTCAGTAGAATTTTTAGCGTCATTGATTAGATTGTTGGTATAACTCTTTACAAACAAATTGTAATCATCAATGAACCGTAAATAATATTTTAATGTGGGAATTATCCCGTTTGCTATTATATCAACTCCCTTTTGTCTTTTTATCTGGATAATGAATTCATTGACAGATTTCTCTGTTTCTTTTGTTTCAAATCCTTCCTGAAAGGTAGTTAAGATATAATAACGATTGATTTTTGTCTGTTCGATTTTTTTAACAATATCGAATATCAGATATTTATAAATAGGAATATTATGTTTTATCTCAACAATTTCAAACGGTTCATTTTTCTCATCATATATCTCGATATCTCCGAATCCGTGTTTGTCGGAAGATGTATGAACCTGTAAAGATAACAATTTTTTGTTTTCATACCTTTTTGAACTGGGAATAAGTATTTCATAAACAGAATAGATTGCGATAACAGGAAGACGTGAACTCAGTCTTTCAGAAAAATGCTTTTGTAACATTTCGATTATGAGATTGATATTTAAGATAAAAACGTCTTCATTCTGTTCTTCTGCCGATTGAAAAACCAAATTATCTTTAATTGAAAGTTCTATCAGCCTGCAAAAAAGATACGTCAGATATTCCTTCGGATTTTTATTTCCTATTTCAATCTGTTCAAAAACATTCAGAAAACTGTCTCTGAGTTTTTTATCCCGTATCTTTAATCCTTTGCCTTCATCTTTAGTCCATCTGATTCTTTCTCTGGTTGCCAATGTTAAAAATGAACTTTCCTTATTCGCATACTTGGGAAAATATTTTTTGAAAAACGGCGTTGTGAATTTAGTATCCAAACTTCTTGCCGAATAACCGTTGTCAAAATCAGTCCGATGTAAACGAATATCCTGTGCCGGTTCCGATATTTTTTTGACCAGACTTGTTATCAGTGCAGCAACTATGGATTTGTTTTTTTCAATTTTGGCAATCAGAAAATCTACATCATTTCGGATAACATCATTGAATACGTCCGCTCTGTTTTCAGACAGCAGTTTCCGGGCTTCATGATACGCTTTTTCCAATATCTGTTCTTCTTTCATATAAAAAGTTCCTGATGATAACAAATCTGTTTTAACCGATTATCAGCCAATTCAACATAGTCAGGGTTTATTTCTATTCCGATATAATGTCTGTTAAGATTTTTAGCCGCCAGACAGGTTGTTCCGCTTCCGTTGAAAGGGTCTAAAACAATATCTCCGGGCTTTGAAAGCAGTTTTATCAGCTCCTGAATAATATAAAGCGGATAAACTGCCGGATGTTTGTTATCTTTGGTTATTTCAACAGGACTTTCGATAATATCTTTCTTCAGCCTGTCTCCGGTGATTCTGATGATTGTAAATCCGTTATTGATAATCTGGTCATTTCTGCCTCCTGCCTGTCCGCCGTAAGCAGGTTTATGGATTCCTCTGATTTTCATTCTGAAACTGCTGATTTCTCCTGTATAAACTGCTCTGATAGCCTCCTGTAATTCTTTTTTTGCTTTGTCTTTTTCATTTTCGGATAAATCAGACTTATCAATTAATTCAAAATATTTTTTCCCTAATTTACCTGACGGATTATTTCTCTGATTTTTATTCATCTCATCAAGATGTCTTAAATAGTTACTTAAATCAAAATAATATTCTTTCGATTTTGCAAAAATAAAAAACGGTTCGGTTGACGGTATCAGTTTTCGTTTATCCTGCCGGGGTGTGGGATTCAGTTTTATCCACTTTATCTCATTGACAAGAAAAACTTTTCTGCTTTTTACCGCTCTTATGGCAAACTGATAAGGAATCAGTCTCAGTCCGCCTTCCGAATATTTATCGCCTATATTATAAACTATTGCCCCTGTTGTTTTGGTTACTCTGACAGTTTCAAAAAATATGGCAGAAAGGTTGTCTAAATATTCTTCCTCTGTCTGTTCATTTCCGTTACCCGAATTTCCGTTTCCGTAATCTCTTTGCTGAAAATACGGCGGGGACGTAATTACCAAATCAACAGACTCGGCTTTGATTTGTTTTAAAACCTGCAAACTGTCACCTAATATTATCTTGTCTTTGTATTCTTCCATCTGCATTTTTTATTTTACCCTAAATTACAATCTTTTTTGAAATCCATATCATCACAATCAAAGTCAGATAAAACGGATAAATCGAAAATGACGTAAGTGAAACAAAAAAAGCTTTCAACAGACTTCCTTCCGGTGAAACTACATAAAAATCAGACGAAATCAATGATGAATTATGGAGTTTTTCGATAAATCCGTTATAAGATTTCCTGAAGGATTTTTCCAAAGCTAAATAATATGCGTCCAATACAAGAAAAAGGATGGTCGGAATAAGTGCAATATACACATAACCAGGCTTGCCTTTGTCTGCAACAATTACCAATATTGCCGAAACCAATATTATACACCATGCCTTACAAGAGGCACTGTTTGATGCCATCCGCTGTATTACAGACTGCATAATACTCACATGCGACTGCACCGCCTGCGAATTTTCTTTGAATTCATCCATAATCAATATTCCGTTCAATAGTTGTTTCTTATAGAAATCGCCTCTTAAATCCAATCGGAAAGATTTTTACTGATATAGTTATATACCATTTTACTGTCTGAATAAGGCGGATTGTAGGCTTTAACGATTGATGAAAGTTTTGCATTATCCTGTTTCATCGTAAAATCGTCAAAAGGATTTCTTCCTTTATCGGCTTGTTTTTCAGAATAATCTTTCAGATTATGCACGAATATTCCTAAAACCCCTTTTCCGTCATTCCATGACTTTTCAATTTCGTATTTAATCCATTTTCTTCCGGCAGTATTTTCTCCGATTAACACAATCGTGCAAGACTTTCCGTTAAGATGGTCATCAATCCAATTTTGGATAGCTTTGTCTTTGCCTTTTTTTATTTCTTCCCATTCATTGTCGGTAGCCGGTTTATTTCCTTCAACCACTCCGATATTTCTGACTTGAGATGCTCTCCAATTGTCCGGTTTATAATGAAAACTGTAAAAAACTCTTTTTGCCATTTTTTTCTCCTTTGTGTTTTGTGGCTAACAATGAATTCAGCGGTTTATCCGCTGCAATGACGGGTTATGCCATGATAAATCTTTTTTTATATCACATTTCCGGAAAAATTGCAACTCAGATGTGCAGGCATAACGACCAAGCTCACCCGCCGCCGGAAGCGTAGCGAGGAACGAGCGAAGCTGCAGGCGGTCTGGTGCAGCGCCTTGTTAGCCTGCTGTTAGTCGGTTGCGGTCACATTATTTGGAAGGTCGCGACACCAAAATACGCACGTCCGGGTCGGGCAAACCGATGGCGGCGGCTTTGAAAGCCTTGACAATCGCGGCGCGCACGTTGGACGATGTGGAAACGAAATCTGTGCGCCGCGAGTCCGTCCAAAAGCGGGCTTCTAAAATGATGTCGTCCTGCTTCAATTCACGCACACGCACACTCGCCGGTGGTTCCTCCAAAACACCGCTTGCTTTCTGTGCCGCATCACGCACAGTTTCGACCGCAGTTTTTAAGTCGCTGTCGTAGCCTAGAGGCACTTCGATTGTGCCGCGACGAATCGGGCTTTCGGTGTTGTTGGTCACGCGCGAAGTGAAACCTTCGGCATTGGGCACCAGCACGGCGCGACCATCATAAGTGCGGATTTTCGTCGCACGAAGGTTGATGCGTTCGACACTGCCTTCGGTTTCGCCAATCACAATCTGGTCGCCGATTTCAAACGGACGCATCGCCAGAATCAAGATTCCCGACACGAAATTGGAGAGAATGTCTTTGAGCGCAAAGCCCATCGCCATGCCGGTTAATCCAAGTCCGGTCGCCAACGCTTGCGGATCGAAGCCCAGCGCGCTGGTCGCCACCACCAAGCCAATCGTCCAAACGGTGTAGTAGGCGATTTGCTTGATCAAGTTTTCCACCGTCAGATCCGATACGATGCGGCGGAAGAGTACTCGCATCAGCCATCGCACCAGAGAAGCCAGCGCCCAGAAAGAAAGTAGTACTAGCAAACTGGCTAACAAGCGTGGAATAATGGTAATGGCCGATTCGAGCAGGCGCGCAAAGGCGGTTTCCACGCTGGCCTGTGTTTCCGCGCCGAAGCGTGCCCAGGCTGAAAGGCGGCGGTTGCCCGCGCGTTGCAGCGCGGCATCGAGGATACTTTTCCACTGCGCGGCAAGGGCGTCGCTGGTCATCAGATCATCGCGCGCATCGTCTGGCGTGAGCGTGAGGAGAGTGCGGGTGGCGACACTGAATACTCGATTGTCGCCATTCTTCTCAACTTGCACCGGAGCGATAGCGGTGGACGTTTCCAGAACGCGATTGAGGCGAGTTTCTATTTGGTAAGCCCGTTCACGCGCCTTATCGCGGCTTTCCGCACCGACTTGAAAAAGCGCGCGTCCATCGAAGCGCACGGTCGCGCGATTGTTCTGGGCGTCAAGCGGCGAGCTCATCCATAGTAAACACCACAAACAGGAAACAACGCGCAGTATTTTTATTATTTTCATTTCATGTGTTGAATTGGTTTCTTGCATCAATCCCATTTTGCTCGAAACTCCGCAACATTAACCTTCTATCGTGGGACTACCAAACCGCGCCAGCGGGCTAACCATTGATTATCAGGTAACTTTCCCTGATAACAGCCCGAATCCCGTATTATCAGGTAATTTTCCCATGATAATACAATATCAGGTAACTTTCCCTGATAACAGCCCGAATGCCGTATTATCAGGTAATTTTCCCATGATAATACAAATATCAGGTATTTTTTCCCTGATAACAGTCAACACTCCATATTATCAGGGAATTTTCCTTGACTTTTCCATAAAGACCGCAAAATAACGGAGCGGCTACGCGATGTGATGAGACTCCGCTGTCATTTCCGCGATACTACCTGAACAACGAATCCACAAGTTTTTTCAGCACCGGCATTGCCGAATTTTCGCTGATGTCTTCTTCAGCGATATTTCCTTTGTAGAAAAAAGTCCACTGTTTGCTGTTGAAATCTATGGCAATATCAAGCTGATCTTCGCCATGTATAAGACACAGCATATACGAGGGACGGACGCGGGTTCTTTGGGACCATTGAAATTCATAGCTTTTTTCTGAAGCAATCATCCGTTTTAAAATCGCTCTCTCATTGCTTGCGAGATTGCGCCCTTTTGCAATCACCGGATAGCCCTGAACAGAGAGCGAGCTTTTCGCAAAATTCTTTGTCCAATCCACCTGATAGGCTTCAACATTTTCAACATTGCGGATAAGTTCAAGCTGTTCCGCACCCAAAAATTTTACAACCTGCTCATCCGCAAACATTGCCGTGCTTTCACTGTGCTTTTCCGGCGGTTTCATCGTGTCTTTTATTATCGGCTGCCTTTCGCCAGCATGACATGAGGAAAATGAAAGTCCGATTCCCGTACAAAAGATCATCCATATTATAACCATAAGATTTTGTTTCATATATTTATCCATATACCGCATCTGTGAATCTCTCGCAAAGATGCAAAGCATAAAAATATTTCAGAAATCTTTGCGCTCGTTGCGCCTTTGCGAGATAGTTTTTATAAATCTCTCGCAAAGACGCAAAGTCCGCAACGCAGAAAAATATTTCAGAAATCTTTGCACGCTTCGCGCCTTTGCAAGACATTTTTATTTATGCCAACTTCTTTTAAATATATCCGATCTCAAAAATCAGGTCAAGAAAAAAACTTTCTCAGGGATTAAGGAACGAATCATCCGCCGAGATAGGCTTTTTTAACTTCGTCATTGCTGAGAAGCTCGCCGGAATCTCCTTCCAGCACAAGATTGCCGCTTTCCAGCACATATCCCCGTTTCGCAAACCTGAGCGCAAGCCGGGCGTTCTGCTCCACCAGCAGAATGGCGGTTCCTTCCTGATTGATTTCCCTGAGCGCATCGAACACGTTCATCATCATCAGCGGCGCAAGCCCCATGGAAGGCTCATCCAAAAGCATGATTTTCCGTCCGCTCATAAACGCCCTGCCGATAGCCACCATCTGCTGTTCGCCGCCGCTCAATGTTCCGGATTTCTGCTCCCGCCGTTCTTCCAATCTCGGAAAAATCGAAAAAACCCGTGCAATATCCTGCTCGATTTTATCCCGGTCTTTTCTGGCAAAAGTGGCAAGCCTGAGATTTTCCATCACCGTGAGATTCCCGAAAAGCCGCCTGCCTTCAGGCACATGGGAGATGCCGAGATCGCTGACAACTTTGTCCGGCGGATATTTGAGCAGATTTTTGTCCATATACGTCATTTCGGTGCCGGCTTCCACAGGTATCAGACGGGAAATTGCCCGCAATGTCGTGCTTTTGCCCGCGCCGTTTGCGCCGATGATGCAGACGATTTCTCCTTCTCCGACCTGAAAGCTGACGCCGTGAAGGGCTTTGATTTTTCCGTAAGAAACTCGCAGGTTTTTCACTGACAGCATTATTCGACAATCTCCTTGCCCAGATAGGCTTCAATCACTCTGGGATCATTTTTGATTTCTTCGGGCGGACCTTCGGCAATGACTTCTCCGAAAACCAGCGTCTGTATTTTTTCGCAAAGTTCCATGACCATCCGCAGGCGATGCTCGATGAGAAAAATAGCAAGCCCCAATTCCTCGCGCACGCGGCGGATGATGTCTATCATCTGGCGCAGTTCTTCGGGATTCATGCCTGCGGTCGGCTCGTCAAGAAACAATATCTTGGGTTCGGTCGCCAGCGCCCGCGCCATCTCAACCCGCCGCTGCGCGCCGTAGGACAGGTTGACAACAGCCTGATCCGCAAAGACTTCTACACCCATCATTTTCAGGAGACGATAAGCTTTTCCTTCGATTTCAGCTTCTTCCATGCGGCGTTTGCGCGTGCCGAAAAATGCGCCGATCAGCCCGTAAGTGATTTTGGAATACTGCGCGAGTTTCACATGCTCAAGCACGCTGATATGCCGCCACAGACGGAGGTTCTGAAATGTTCTCCCCAGTCCTTTTGAGGCAATCTGATAGGGCTGAAGCCCCACAATATCTTCTTGGTTTAAAAGGATTTTGCCTTCAGTGGGGCGGTGGATTCCCGTAATCAGATTGAAAATGGTCGTCTTGCCCGCGCCGTTGGGACCGATCAAACCGATGACCTGTCCGGGTTCGATGTTCAGACGGTAGTTGTAAACAGCTCTCAACCCGCCGAAGTAGTGCGTCATGTTTTCGATCTGAAGTAATGGCATCGGTGTTTCATCCGGTAGTGGTATAGAAGAGGTGATGAAGCCGGTTCTCTGTCATAAAGCAGAACGGGTTTCAAACCCGTTTTACTGAGATTCTCCGCTCCCTCCGGCTCAGAATGACATTTCTGAATCACCCCTTCTATACCACTACCTAATTTTGACATATTTACCAGCCGAAATCCAGCATTATTTTTTTAATCATATCATGCCAGAAAGTTAATACCAATTCGCTTTCAAAATTGATGTTTTCCGCATTCGGTAAAACGGCCCGGCTGAAAACAGACAAACCCGTTCTACGGTGTTTTCCGCATTCCGTAAAACGAATTGGTATAATACTAATTCGCTTTCAAAGATCGGTCTTTTCAGATCGTAAAGCGCCCCCGGCTGAAAACAGATTCAAATCGCTTAAACCGCTTGAAAATCGCCCCCGGCTTAAAACAGATACGGAGAGCATCGTTTTTGAAAACGAATTGGTATAAGATATTTTCTTATGTTAATACGGAATCCGGTTTTCGCAAAACATTTGAATCTGCTGACATCTGTGATCCGAACAGACGCCGCTACAAATGACTCTTATCTAATCACATTGAATTTGACTGGCAGGACACGGGGGGCGCTCTATCTTTGGATAGTTCGTTTCTCCATACCTGTGGTATGCCAGTAGGGGCTGCCCCTACCGAAGTCAATTCTAACTCGTAACCTTGCGGTTGCCATAGTCTTTCTGATAGCCGATATCTGATGCAGAGCATCCTGAGCCTGAGTCAATATCTGAGAATCTGTGCTGCCATTTTTGACATAAAGAAAGATTTGCAGCACCAGTTTATGATTCTCCTGTGTAATTGCTGCCTGATAATCGAGCAGAGTCGGAATCGGGAAAAGCGCCTCATCCAAATCTGCCATGCTCAGAATATCTGCCCCCAGTTGAATTTTATTGCTAAACCGTCCCTGTACCCGCTCCAATCGCTTTAAAAGGGTTCCGCAACTACAACAGGGTTCAGACAGAAAGCGTGACATATCCCCGGTACGATAACGGATCAGGGGCATTCCGTTCCGCGTCAGGGTAGTAAAGACTATTTCGCCGAATTGACCGTCCTGCTTCGGCTCGCCTGTATCCGGGTCAATGATTTCAACATACAAATCCGCCTCCCGGAAATGGATGAGAGGTTCGGGGTAAGAGGTAAGAGGTGAGAGGT
>JAIFKL010000243.1 GCA_020049595.1 Desulfobacteraceae bacterium | reverse complement strand
GCTTTCCATAGAACGGGCTTTTCGCGATGCCGATGTCTCGCCGGATACTGTGAGTTATGTGGAAGCTCACGGCAGCGGCGATCCGTTGGAAGATAAGACAGAATCGGATGCGCTGAGTGAATTTTTCGCTGAACATAAAGACGCGTGTTATCTCGGTTCAGTAAAAGCGAACATCGGACATACGGGCGCGTCTGCGGGACTGGCGTCTGTAGTGAAAACCGCATTGTGCCTGTATCACGAAATCCTACCGCGGTCACAACTTCTCAATTCTCAATTCTCAATTCTCAATTCCTACTGGCTCAGAGACCGACAGGACGGTCCCCGGCGGGCATTGTGCGGCGCTATGACAACTGACGGAAATTGTTCGCATGTTCTGCTTGAAGGCTTTGCTTACGAATCTCTCAAACAGATACCGGAAAATGTCATAAAGGAGCGAAAACGCCCCGCGGGATTAAAGCCTTACGGTCTTTTCGTCATTGAAGGAGACAACGCGGGAGAATTGTCTCATGGGCTGAAACATCTGCAATCTTCAATTCTCAATCCGGGAGATAGTATCGAACTCGCTGCCCGCAAATGGTATCTTGGCAATCGTCTGAATTTTAATAAAAAATATGCGTTATCTCTTGTTGCTGCTGATTTCTCACAGCTTGAAAAACAAATCACTCATCATCTATTAGCTATCACTCATCTCCGCGAGCCAATCGGAAAGGGGGATATTGCCTTTGTTTTTCCCGGTTCGGGCAATCATTATGCGGATATGGGCAACAACCTCGGTGTTTACTGTCCCGAAATTCTGCGCGGGATGGACGCGAAAACACTGCGCCTGAAAACGCAGGCGGCAAGAGACATGAGACATAGAGCAGACGGAGGTGTTCAGTCTTCCATTTTCAGCCAGACGCTTCACGGCATCGCTGTCGCCGATTGGGTGAGCAGTTTCGGTGTAAAGCCTGTTGCGGTCATCGGATACAGTCTCGGAGAATCCATCGGGCTTTTTGCCACAGACACATGGACAGACCGTGATGAAATGCTCAAACGGATGCTTGAGACAAATCTGTTTCGGACAGAATTAGCCGGTCACTGCAACGCTGCCCGAAAAGCGTGGCGACTTGCGCCTGACGAGCCGGTGGAATGGCGCGTGGCAGTGGTGAACCGTCCCGCGGAAATCGTGCGGGAGAAAATGCAGTCATTGCCTTTTGTGCGGCTTTTAATCGTGAACACGCCTGATGAATGCGTGATCGGCGGTCAGAAAATACAGGTCGAAGCCTTAGTAAAAATGCTGAAATGTGAAGCTGTTTTTCTTGAAAATATCTCAACAGTTCACTGCGACGCGGCGATGCCTGTTGCGGATGACTACAAGGCGCTTCATGTTTTTCCGACAACGCCCCCGCGAGACATTCGTTTTTACAGTTGCGCGATGGGACGGACATATAACGTGACGAGTGAAAGCGCGGCTGAGTCAATTCTTCAGCAGGCGATTTCCGGTTTTGACTTTCCGGTGTTGATCCGACAGGCATATCAGGACGGTGTGCGCTTTTTTCTGGAGATGGGACCGCAGACTTCATGCACCCGCATGATTAATCGGATTCTCGACGGGAAGCCGCATCTTGCCGTTTCCGCCGATGCCCGCGGCGAAGATGACTGCTTTACGATGCTTAAATTTCTCGGCGCGTTGATTGCTGAACGCATTCCGGTGAATTTGGACAAACTTTACGGCGATGAGGCATATCCGCCGGCGCTCATCACGCTGAAAAGAGAGAACCCCGGCAAGGAGATAAAGCTGATAATAGGGGGGCAGGGGTTCGGGGTCAGGGGTTCGGGGTTAGCATCTTTGCTCCCTCACCGTTTATCGCGCAGTTCTGAAACGGTTCGGGGTGAGAGTCAGGACTCAGGAGTCATGCCTAATGAGATAAGAGACATGAGATATGAGACAAAAGACGACAGCTTCGTGCCGCTGACTTTCCAAACTCTGATTGAACCTATGTCGGAGAATATCGCTGCCACTGCGGACGCGCATAAAATGTTTCTTGACTTCTCAGATGAATTGACTCAGAATTTCGGTAAGACATTTGCATTTCAGGCACAATTGCTCGGAAAGATGTTAGAGAGGTCAGAGGTCAGAGGTGAGGGGTCAGAGGGCAACAGTTCTTACCCCGAACCCCGAACCTCTCACCCCGAACCCGCTTTCACTCGCGAGATGTGCATGGAGTTTGCTGTCGGTTCGGTAGGAAAAGTGCTGGGACCGGAATTTGATGTTGTGGACACATATAAAGCAAGGGTGCGGCTGCCTGACGAGCCGCTGATGCTTGTGGACAGAATCATCTCAGTTGAGGGAGAAAAAGCCTCTCTGACTTCGGGGCGAGTCATCACGGAGCATGATGTGCTTCCGGGCGCATGGTATCTTGACGGAGACCGTGCGCCTGTCTGCATCTCGGTGGAAGCCGGGCAGGCAGACCTGTTTCTGTGTTCTTATCTCGGCATAGACCTTGTTGTAAAAGGAAAAAGAACGTACAGACTGTTAGATGCAACTATCAGGTTCCACAGAGGTCTGCCCCGTCCGGGCGATGTGATTCGCTATGAAATCGAAATTGAGAAATTTGTCCGTCAGAGAGAAACTTATCTTTTCTTTTTTCAGTTTGAGGGATTTATCGGAAATGAGCATCTGATAAGCATGAGAAAAGGCTGTGCGGGCTTTTTTACAGAAGAAGAAGTCCGAAATTCGGGCGGCATTATTCTGACCGAAGATGAGACAAAAAGAATACCGGGCAAAAAGGATTTCAGGGAGTTAGTACCACTTTCTGCGGAGAGCTACGATGATGAGGCAGTGGAATGTCTCAGACAGGGAAATCTTGGCGGATGTTTCGGTGAGATATTTGCAGATGCAGCAATTGCCGAGTCATTGAGACTTCCGGGCGGACGGATGCGGCTCATTGACCGGATTCTGCTTTTCGATCCGCACGGCGGGCGCTACGGAATCGGCATGATTCGGGCAGAAGCAGATATTCACCCGGACGACTGGTTTCTCACCTGCCATTTTGTGGATGACATGGTTATGCCCGGAACCCTGATGTATGAATGCTGCGCGCATACGCTCCGGGTCTTTCTCCAGCGCATCGGCTGGGTAACAGACAAGCCCGGCGTCTGCTATGAGCCGGTGGTCGGCGTTCCGGCAGTGCTGAAATGCCGGGGACCCGTAACGCCCAAGACAAAGCACGTTATTTATGAAGTAGAAATCAGCGAAATCGGATACAACCCTGAGCCTTACGTGATTGCGGATGCGCTCATGTATGCAGACGGACGGCGAATTGTGCAATTTAAAGACATGTCCATGAAAATCACTGGCATCACGCGTGAGGAAATGGTTCGGGGTTCGGGGTCAGAGGTTCGGGGTCAGAGGCAAGGAGAGCAAAGCCCTAACCTCTCACCCCGAACCCCGAACCCCGAACCCGCCTTTGGCCGCGAGCAGATTCTTGCTTTTGCTATCGGAAAGCCTTCCGAGGCATTCGGCGAACCGTACCGGATTTTTGATGAGGAAAGAGTCATTGCAAGACTTCCGGGTCCGCCGTATTTCTTTATGGACAGAATAACTTCCGTTGAGCCTGAGCCTTGGATTTTAAAGCCCGGCGGATGGATTGAAGCGGAGTACGATGTCTCGCGGGATGAATGGTATTTCAATGCAGACCGGAGCGGCGTCATGCCTTTCTGCGTGCTGCTTGAAATTGCGCTTCAGCCCTGCGGATGGCTTGCCGCATATCTCGGTTCTGCACTGAAAAGCAGAAATAACCTGAAATTCCGAAATCTTGGCGGAAATGCGGTTCTGCATCATAATCTCCTGCCGGAAGCGAAAACCCTGACTATGCGCTGCCGTGTGACAAAAGTTTCCGAAGCCGGAGACATGATTATCGAAAATTTTGATATGCAGATTTTGCAGGGCAGCAAGATGATTTATGAAGGAGATACCTATTTCGGCTTTTTCACCGCGGCGGCATTGGCGGAGCAGGTCGGCATTCGGGGCGCAAAGGAAAAGGCATATATTCCTTCGCCGGAGGAGCTTGCGAGGAGTCATTCATATCTCTTTGAAAACGAAGCGCCGCTGTTTCCCGATGATCCGAACACAGACCCGGCGCGGAAATTGGCAATGCCTTCAAAGTCGCTCCGAATGATAGACGAGATAGAGATATATGTGCCGGACGGCGGGCCTCACGGTCTGGGCTTTATTCGCGGAGTCAAAAATGTTGATCCGGATGAGTGGTTTTTCAAGGCGCATTTTTATCAGGACCCGGTGTGTCCGGGGTCTCTGGGCATTGAGTCATTCCTGCAATTGCTCAAATTTGCGGCAATTGACAGGTGGAGACAATTGGCGGACACGCATCGCTTTGAAATCGTAACAGAAATTCCGCATCACTGGACATATCGAGGGCAGATTATTCAGAAAAATAAAAGGGTGGAAGTGGATGCGGTCATAACAGAAATTCAAGATGAGCCTTTTCCTGCAATATTTGCGGATGGTTATTTAAAGGTTGACGGTCTGTTTATCTATCAGATGGAACATTTCGGGCTGAGGCTTGCGCCTTTGTAGGGTGGGCATGAAATGCCCACCTTCTCCCCGATGGTTTGAATTGAAAGGCGGGCTTCTCTAGTGATGAAAACAATAAGCAAAAGGAGGAATGCAAATGACTAAACTTATGAAACCCCTGATTTTCATATCGCTGGGTTTGGTGCTGGCTTTTCCGATTTTCAGCCTGAGTTATTACACCATGATTCGCACCTCAACGCCGCAGTTCTGCGCGTCCTGCCATGAAATCCAATTTGCTTATAATACATGGAAAACTTCGACTCATACCAACAATGCTCACGGATTTGTCGCGGACTGCATGGACTGTCATCTGCCTGCGCCGCATGATACTTTTAACTTCTTCTACTCAAAAACTGCTCATGGAATCAAAGATATTGTTGTACATTTCATTCAGGACAAATACGACCGCGAAAAGACTCGTCAGGCAGCATATAGCTCTTTCAAAAATGAGCAATGTCAGAAATGTCATCTGAATTTGCTTTACATTCCGAACAAACGCGGGGCAATGCTGGCGCACCGTTCGGTTTTGTATCCGAAACCCGGATACGAGAAGAAATGTGTTGACTGCCATAAAAATCTGGTTCACAACAAAAGAGATTTTTACAGATACAAGCAGTATCAGGAGGCTTATCGGGGATTGGGGATATGATTTCAGCCACGAATGAACACAAATGAACACGAATTTTAGGCACGAATGATACGAAAGGCAGCGAACTGTCATTCTGAGCGCAGCGAAGAATCTTTCGTACTTTCGTTTCTTTTCGTGTCTTCGTGGTTAAAAAAAACAAGGAGGTATTTAACATGAAAAAGTCATTTTCAACAGTCGTTCTGCTTGCCGGAATTGCGATATTTATGGCAGCAGCCATCGCAGGCGGACAAACTGCCGGCGAGAACATGGTCAAAGAAAAAGCATTCCGCATCGAGCGGAGTATGCCCGATGAAGCAATTGCCTGCATCGAGTGCCACAAAAAAGAACACCCCGGACTCTTTGCAGACTGGGCAAACAGTCGTCACGCCAGCGCAAATATCACCTGTTATGACTGCCATAAAGCAGAGTCATTTGACCCTGATGTGAGCAAAGATCATGACAAATACTACGAGCAATCCGGCGGGCTGAAATACGCTGTGAAAAAGAACATTGTACCGGTTTCGGCTGTAGTCACGCCGAAAGACTGCTCCCGGTGTCATCCGGATGAGGCAAAGCAGTACAGCGTGAGCAAACACGCCAACACAATGGAAATTATATGGAAAATAGACCTTTGGCTCATTAACGGCATGAACAGCGATTTTGAAAGAGCGGCAGGCTGTTATCACTGTCACGGCACAATCCTCAAGACAAAAGAAGGAAAATTGGACCCCGAGACATGGCCCAATGTGGGCGTGGGACGCATCAATCTTGACGGGAGCAAAGGGAGTTGTTCGAGCTGTCACACCCGGCACCGCTTTTCCGTGATGGAAGCCAGAAAACCCGAAGCCTGCGGCCAGTGCCATCTGGGACCGGATCACCCCCAGATTGAAATCTTCACGGAGTCAAAGCACGGAGATATTTACGCGGCTCACGGCGATGAATACAACTGGAATGCCGCGCCCGGCACTTGGACAGCGGGCGTGGATTACCGAAGCCCCACCTGCGCGGCATGTCATATTTCCGGAACCGGAACTGTCCTGACTTCCCACGATGTGACCGAAAGGCTGGCATGGGAACTTCAGGCACCGCTCACGATTCGCCCCTCGGATTTCAAAGCCTTTCCCGCAAAAACCAATTGGGAAACAGAACGGCAGAAAATGGGAGAAGTCTGTAAGCAATGTCACGGCAAAACTTGGACAGACGGGCATTTTGCCAAAATGGACAAAGTAGTTGAGGAATATAACGAGGTTTACTTCAAACCGGCAAAGAAAATGCTGGATGATCTTTATGAAAAAGGGCTTTTGGACAAAAGCAGATTCTTTGACGAAAGAATGGAAGTCGAATACTATGAATTGTGGCATCACGAAGGGCGCAGAGCCAGAATGGGCGCGGCAATGATGGCGCCGGATTACTCATGGTGGCATGGATTTTATGAGTGCAAGAAACGCTACAATGCCTTCATGGAAGAAGCCCGGCATCTGATCAAAGAGAATAAGAAAGCCTACAAAGCCGAAGATTTTCCCAATGCCACAGGAACGACGGCAAAACCGGAGCTTGAAAAAACAGAGTAATTTTGAACCACGAAAGCACGAAAAATATGAAAGGCACGAAAGTAGAATAAGCCGCAGGCTTGCCCCTTTCGCAATTTCGCTGCTTTCGTGTTAATTTTTTTCACTTAAAAAACAATTGATTTGATGAGTTACTCAGTTGAATTATTTTCATCGCCAGCAATGAAACTATATGGATACAGGGGAGCATATTCCGAAATGGCTGGAACGTCAGGAAACACAGGAAATTCTTTTGAGTGTTGCCCGGTCGGTAATGAGATATGCACGTTCAAAAAATCTTTCGCTTGCTTTCATCGGCAAGGAAACATGGCAGGATGTTGCGCCGGATGCTCTTACAGCAGATATTCGTTCCGAACTTATTGTTTTTATTCTTGAAAATAAAATACAGCTTCACAAAATATTGACACCGGGAAACAGAAACTGTCATCATTTTCTCAGAAAAGCCTTTATCAACCGCTGGATAGAAAACACACGGAAACCCTTCACAGATTTTTACCGCTATCTGTATAAACGCACGGCTGATGCGCTGAGAGTCTCAGATGACTTTCATACCTCCGTCAGAAACGGGACAACATTGTTTTTCAGCCTGAGCAATGAAGCCGTCTGCATTCCGCCCCTGTCCCTTGAAGATATGGAAGACATCACTTTTCCGAGTCATATCGTTGAAAAACCTGAGTATGACGAGATTAATAAAAACAGGATATTGCTTGCACTTGCAGCTTATTTTCTGACTCAGGTTTCCAAGATGTGGGGAGACAAGCCGGTTTGTGCGGAAGTCAGAGATTTTATTCACTGGATCGGCAGCTATGTGCCGCTTCATCAGCCGATTCCGGTGAAGATGCTTCCGGGCGGAAAAGATGCGCTGGAATTTGCGCCGGATGATCGTTCAATAGCAGATAAAATCTATTTTGATCCGGCGATGATAAAAAAATGGGCGCAAATTTTTGTCAATCGGCTTAATGAAAGGGAAAAAGCCGCATTTTTTCTGCGCCACGGCAGATGTCTCTCTTTGAAAGAGATTGCACAAAAGCTTGGTTACAAAGGGAGTTCGGGACCTAAATATCCGCTGGAACAGGCAGAACACAAACTGAAATTTTTCCTGCGTGATCTCCCCTGGCTGTCCCCGGATGATCTCAATGAAGAAGCATTTGCGCTGTTTCGGGATACGCTGCTTTTGATACTTGAAAAAGATTTGACGTGTGGTGATGTGCCGTAGAGGCACGCCGCCGGCGTGCCTCTACAAAATGTCAACGTACTACTTCTTAAAATATTGCCGAATCGCCTCGCACAAGCCCGGTATTGTAAACGATTCCGCCGTGATATGCACGTCAAATCCCAATTCTTTTGCCGTATCGGATGTAATGGGACCGATGCTGGCAACAGTCACGCCCCGCATCAGTTCTTTGAACTCCGCATCTCCGGCAGGCAGCAGCTTTCGGAAATTTTTCACGGTGGATGAACTTGTAAATGTAACAATATCAAGGCTTTTTTCTGCAAGATGTGAGACAAGTATCTCGGCATTTTCACTGTCCTGCTTTGTGCAGTATGCGGTGACTTCATCTACAATCGCGCCCATTTTCGCCAATTCCACCGGCAGCACGGGGCGGGCTTCTTCGGCGCGGGGCAGCAAAATTCTTTTACCTTTTAATGACTCATTTTTAAATGCCTCCAATACCGATTCTGCCCGAAATGTCTCAGGAACAATATCGCTGTTCAGTCCGAAGTCAAGCAGTTTCTTTGCGGTTGCGGGACCGATGCTTGCCGTGCGTATTTTGTGCAAGGCTCGGACATCTTTGCCTTTTTCAAACAGCCGGTTGAAAAAGAACTTCACGCCGTTGACGCTGGTAAATACCATCCAGTCGTAATCCGCAAGCCTGTCAATTGTCTCATCCATCCGCGCCCAATCTTCCGGGGGCGAGACTTTGATCGTGGGACATTCCAAACATTCCGCACCGAGGTCGGAAAGCTGCTTGAGCAGATCGCTCGCCTGTTCACGGGCGCGGGTCACCACAATACGCTTACCCATGAGCGGGCGGTTTTCAAACCATTTGAGCGTGTCCCGGAGTTTGACGAGGTTTTCAAACCATTTGAGCGTGTCCCGGAGTTTGACGACTTCGCCCACCACGATAATCGCAGGAGCTTTCAAACCCGCGGCTTTCACGCGTTCAGCGATATTTTCGAGCGTTCCCGTAAGCGTCACCTGTTCGCTGGTTGTTCCCCAGCGAACCAATCCCACCGGCGTTTCAGGATTCATGCCGTTTTCCGTCAGATGTCTCACGATATTCGGGAGATTTTTCACGCCCATGAGAAAAACAATAGTACCGATGCCTTTTGCCAAAGATGACCAGTCAATTGATGACTCGTCTTTAGTAGGGTCTTCATGTCCCGTGACAAAAGCCACGGTTGAAGTAAATTCTCGGTGAGTCAGCGGAATGCCCGCATACGCCGGCGCAGCAATTGCCGAAGTAACGCCCGGAACGATCTCGAAGGGAACGCCCGCATTGACGAGAATTTCCGCTTCTTCGCCGCCGCGCCCGAAGATAAAGGGGTCTCCGCCTTTGAGCCGGGTCACGATGTTGCCCTGTTTTGCTTTTTCCGCAATCAGAGCGTTAATGCCGTCCTGAGACAGCGTATGATCGCCGCCTTTTTTTCCGACACAGAGCAGTTCG
>JAIFKL010000339.1 GCA_020049595.1 Desulfobacteraceae bacterium | reverse complement strand
TATCTCTCGCAAAGCACGCAGAGAACGCAAAGAATTTATTATTATTTTTTTAAACTTTGCGCCCTTTGCGATCTTTGCGAGAAACTTTTATTTTTTTCTTAGTATTACTTATTCAGTCCCACCCACACGCTTTCGGTTTTCGGCGCGGGGCTTTCTTTGGTCATATTGTAAATATCTTCCAGCAATCCGGGCGTGACATCACGACCTCCGAGACCCGCGATATAGCCGAACACCGGCGGATGTCTGTCATGATTGCACAGGGCTGCCCGGATTTCCTGAGCAAAAATGCCGCTCGCGCCGAAAGAAAAATTCCGATCCACCACAGCGATTTTTCGGGCGTTTCCCAGCGTCTTTCGGATGATTTCGGTGGGAAATGGGCGAAACATTTTGAACTTGACAAGTCCGACTTTTTCGCCTTTTGCCCGAAGGTCGGAAATGACTTGGCGACAGGTACTTGCTGCGGTTCCGGCAACCACCATGATGATTTCCGCGTCCTCGCATTCCACTGCATCTATCTGACCGTATTTTCGTCCGAATATCTCATAGAAGTCATTTTCTATTTCTTCAAAACACTCGGGTGCCCGCTCCATTGCAGCCTGAATATTACGGCGCATTTCCATGTAAAAGGGCGGCGGCGTCATCTGCCCCATCGCGCAGGGATTTGCCGTATCAACTTCAAAGCGGGGAGAAAAGGGAGGCAGAAAGCGGTCAACCAATGACTGCGCATCTAATACAACCATTACAGGCAGATTGACGGTTTCAGCCAGTCTGAACGCCTGAAGCGTGGTGTCAAGCACTTCCTGCCCGTCTTCGCAGTAGAATTGCAGCCAGCCCGTATCCCGCTGGGCAAGGCTGTCGGTCTGATCCATCCAGATATTCCAGCCCGGCGCAAGCGCACGGTTGACTTCCGCCATGACTATGGGCAGACGGGCGGCAGACGCCCAATGTAACAGTTCGTGCATGAGCGCCAGCCCGTGAGAAGACGTAGCCGTAAATGTCCGCACTCCCGTGCTGGACGCGCCGATGACCGCAGCCATTGCGGAATGCTCGCTTTCCACACAGATAAATTTGGCGTCCATTGTGCCGTCAGCGCAGAACTCCGACAATGCCTCCACGATATGCGTCTGGGGCGTGATGGGATATGCGGACATCACCTGAACCTTTGCCAGCCGAACCGCTTCAGATACGGCATGACTCCCTTCCAAAACTTCTTTCATATTCTTTTCTCCTATACCTCTAACCCCTAACCTCTGACCTATTCCAACCCCATCGCATTTCGCGGGCATTCCGCCACACAGATGCAGCATCCTTTGCAGTAGTCCATGTTGATTTGCCGGTTATTTTCTATAAACACCGAGACTTCGGGACAGTACAGACGGCAGTTGTCGCAGTCATTGCAAATACCGCAGTTGAAACAGCGCCCGGATTCTTCAATCGCAGAGGCTTGGAGATAAGTCTGTTCGGGTTCTGAAAAAGAAGCGAGACAATCTTCAGGACAGAGCAGGGGCGGCGTTATCCGGTCAGCAGGCTGAAAATAATCCGAATTTATTTCCTTAAATGAGACAATATGCGGATTCCGCTTTTTGCGATTTCCCTTCAGATACATTTCAAAAGAAAGCGAATCACCGTTTCCCACCCGGCATTCGGCAAGTTTTTCTTCAATCGCATTCCAACCGTCCCGGAAGAAAATATCCAACGCCATTGCCGCCTGCTTGCCCGATGCAATCGCATCTGTGACGCTTTTTACGGGATTGGTCAGATCGCCCCCGAAAATCATCGGGAGATATTGGCGGATAAGCGTGCAATGACTCATATCCAATCGCTTTGAACTAGTGCTGAAACTCGGAGGCGGAAAAGATGAGTCATTTTTCGGGGGGACATACCAATCCTCGCCGGGTTCCGCGCCGATAGCCGTGAAAACCTGCTGAACTTTGAGCGTCACCGTGTTTGCGCCGTCAGGAACAACTCGCATCCTGCCCTCAGAATCAAAACCCGAAGGTTTCATTTTCTGCAAGGTAAGAACAATATCTCCGCCATGGACCTGCATACGGAGCGGCGCGAGCAATTCTCTGATTTTGATGCCCTCTTTCAATGCTGCTTCCACTTCCTCAGCGAATGCGGGCATGTCTTCTCTGCGTCTGCGATAAATCAGCACGGGCTTTGATCCCATGCGGACTAAAGAGCGAACCACGTCCAACGCCGTGTTTCCGCCGCCGATAACCGCAACGGTGCCGCCAGCGCAGACAGAGGCTTTTCCTTTCCGGCACTGCGAAAGGAATGCCAATCCGTCATTCGCCATCTGCTCGCCGGGAATGCCCATTTGCAGGGAACTGCCGTAGCCGCAGCCCATAAAAAGCGCATGATAACGCTCTTTTGCCTCTTTAAAAAATGCCTGCGTTACCGGCGTGTTACAAAAGATTCTGCATCCCATATCTGTCATCCGGGCAATTTCATTTTTCAGCACCTCTTCCGGCAGCCGATACGCAGGAATGCCCCGACGCAGCACGCCCCCGGGTTCGCTTTCAGCTTCAAAAATATCGCATTCATAGCCCAACTGTGTCAGAAAATAGGCAGCCGAAAGCCCCGCGGGACCTGATCCTGCAATAGCGATTCGTTTTTTGCTTTTTTCGCTGATGCGTTCCGACGCAGGCATCTGATAATTTTCTGAAATCGCCAGATCGCCGAGAAATCGCTCAAGGTGATGGATCGCGACCGGCTGATCGAACTGCCCCCGATTACATGCCTGCTCGCAGGAATGAAAGCAGACCCGCCCGCATACAGCAGGCAGCGGATTTTCCATCATAACGGTTTCCCACGCTTCTCTGAACATCCTGCGGTTTGCCAGCATTTCAATGCGGGCAATATCTTCTCCCGCAGGACATGCCGCGCTGCACGGCGCTGTTTTCTCATCATATTTAGGACTTACAAAACGCCATGCCCCGGTTTTGTTGACTTCTGTTGTAATGGATGAACGCGGTATGAGCAGGGGAATTTCTTCAATGAATTTTTGTTTTGCTGTCATGTTACACTCTGTTTTGGCTTGGGTTGATGCTGAAGATTTGACAGCTTTTGAAAAGTTGTCAAATCTTAAAACCTGATTTTAAATATTTAGCAGGAATGTATGATTTTGTAAACAGAAACGATAAGCCCTTACCATGAAAACACGAAAGCTTGGAAAGCACGAAAGATTTCTGTACGGACGGAAAATTCTTGACGATGTTTTTATAACCTGATAATATCATAAATATTATTTTTAAACACATAAAATATGCGGAAATTTGCGAATCCGCTTTGCAAGGGAAAAAGGGAATTACAAATTCGCTTTACAACGGAGCCAATACTATGGATACAGAAATCATCAGCAGATACCCTGAAGGCACAACACGTTCAAATTCCGTTCTTTTTATACACGGCGCATTTACCGGCGCATGGTGCTGGGAAGAATATTTTCTGCCTTATTTTGCAAAACACGGATACGCCTCTCACGCGTTAAGCCTCAGAGGACACGGAAAAAGCGGCGGTCGCCCTTTTATCTGGCTATATTCCCTTTCCGATTATGTCAAAGATGTATCTCAGGCGGTCGGGCAGATGGAAAAGCCGCCGATTTTAATCGGGCATTCCATGGGCGGAAGGATTGTTCAGCAATATCTGACATCTTTCCAAGTTCCTGCGGCGGTTTTGATGGCAACTGTCCCCTATACAGGGTTTTTGTCTTCTTCTGTAAAAATGCTGTGTCTTTATCCGAATCTATTTCAAAAAATAAGGATGCTGAATATGACCCCGCGAAGGATGTGGGACTGTATGATTTCTTTGCAGGAATTGCGGGATATATTTTTCGGCAGGGACACGGACCCGGAAACAGTAAAAAAATATTTTCCCGGGTTCCAGCATGAATCTTACCGGGTGATATGGGATATGTCATTTCCGGATTTTTTTATACAGCCTCGGAAAACAAAAACACCGATGCTGATTGTGGGCGGGGAACATGACGTTATCATTCCGCCTGAGATCATCAAAGATACAGCAGCCTCTTATCAGGCTGAATCCCATATTTTCCCGAACACGGGACACGCGATGATGCTTGATAAAAACTGGCAGACCGCAGCGGATCACATCCTCGGATGGTTGGAGAAAAATGTCGGGAGTTAAAAAAAAATTTCTCGCAAAGGCTTCGCAGAGAAATGCAGAATGTTTTCCGGGTGTTGATTTTTTTATAAAAAAAGCTTTTCTTTGCGCTCTTTGCGCTCTTTGCGAGAAACTCTTTGCAAGAAATTTTTTGCGAGAAACTCAAAGGGCAGACCGGGGTACTGCCCCTGCAAAATAAAAACGGAGTGGTCATGTATTTGAAAAAAAACATATTTCCCGCTTTAATCATAGTGATTTTTCTTTATTCCGGCTGCGGCAAGCCTGCCCCCTCTTCTCCGCCTTACAGACTCAGCGCAGGCACCAGACAGACAAATATTGCTGCTCAAACCGCAGACCGGAAGCCGCCCTTAATCGAGGCGGCAATATTAAATAATGCGCCCGCGATAAAAAATCTGCTGCGGTCAGGCGCGGACATCAATGTGAAAGACAGCAAAGGAAAGTCTGCCTTATGGTATGCCTTTGAGCATGAAAACACCGATTCTTTCAAGGTGCTGGTGGAACACGGCGCAAACATTGATTTTGATCTGAGTTATGAAGCAGCAGCACGCTCCTATCCGAAAATGAAGCTTTACAAGCTTGTAAAAGAATACAATCTGTTTTACAGAATCAAAAGCCGCATCAGTATGAACGGTCTGATGATTTTGGATGCCTATCTTTCTGAATTTCCCAACGGATACTATGTATCTGAAATCGAAAAAATACTCGAAGGTATTGTCAGAAGCGATTATAACAGCATCAGAAATGCCGCCGCGGCACGGGAATGGGAGCAGTTTATTGAAAAATATTCAAGACTGGGGCAGAGCTGTTACATGATTATGGCAAACGGTCTGAATGTCAGAGCGGTCCCCGCGCCGGATGCCAAACGGGTGGGAACGTATATCAAAGGCGACAGAATTTTTGCCCTGTCAAAGCAGGAAGCATGGATTCAGACAGACAGAGGCTGGATCAGTGCTGATTATACAAAACAGATTCCGAAAACAATATCTGTATTACAGCCTTATATCCGAAAAGCCGAACAGAAATTAAAAACCATTTACGGTACGCTCGGCATTGAACGCAGCGCAGACAAACCCCGGCAGCCGAAAATCATTGTGCATCAGCCGGAAGAAAACGAAATTGAAGAAAGCGAAATTCCGGCAAGCGGGGCGGAAGATCATAAAACTGTGACCGCCGAAAACGAACTGGAAGAATTGCTGAAACATGCCACGCTGCCCAAGCTGGAAGCTTTCATTAACAAATATAAAGACGACAATGCTTGCCGTTTTGTAGTCAGGAAAGCCAGAGAAAAATATAAAGCAATTCTTTTGAATGACTTATAATAGGATCATAAGCGATGCGACGAAAAATTCCGATGTTGCTGATCAGCTTTTTCCTGCTTTTTTTTCTTTGGGAAGCAGGCAGGGCTTACGCTGAACCGGCGCAGGATGAAGCAGAGAAAAGAGATAAGATCAGATATGCTGTAAAAGGCGGGATCCTCAGCATATATGATATTCCCTTTGAAACATATATCCGATTGGAGATGTGGGATGAACTGGGCTTTATTTTTGAGGCAAACAATAAGAATATGATAAAATATGATCTTCCGGGATTATATTACAGCCGCCCCCATATTGTGGACAACATGGTATGGGTTTTTGAAAACGCCGCGCCGGGCGGCAAAGGCGGCATTTATATTTTTAACGCGGACACGCTCAACTTCATCAGAAAACTTGAAAACAAAGACTATTCAAAATATGAGGGGGGCGTGAGAAAGATTTATAAACATACCGTCATATCCGGCGGATCCGATGAAGATGTTGACAAGGCTGTGATATGGGATACCCGCACCGATGATGTTGACATCATAAAATTGGGCGCGGGGCATTATGTGGGGTCTGTGGAAGTAAAAGAAGACAAACTTTATATCGGCTCCTGCGGGGAAAGTATCAATGTATGGGATTACAACAGTCTTGAATTTATCGGAATTTACACCACAGGCAAAGAGAGAACAAACTGGAATGAAAAAGAATGTATCACGGGAATTTATCTGATCGGCGAAAAATTGCTCGGCGTGGGAGAAAAGACAGTTTTTATATGGAATCTCGAAAACAGAAAACTGACCGGCAGTTATCCGAAAATGCTGACCAACTCGACGGTCCTGTTTTATAAAAATTATGTAGTTGAATATAAAAACGACAAATTTGTTCTCAGAAATCTGGAGGACGGAAAAGCAGTCAGATCAGTCAAAACTGAAAAGCCTGTTGAAGACATGATTGTCACATCGGAGAAAATATTTTCCACCCACAGCGGGGACCTGCTGGTGCTGGCGCTGCGGCACAACAAAGGTCTGCTGTTTTATGATTTCAATACATTGAAACTGTTAAAAAAAATTGAAACAAACGGTCAGGCGCTGTCTGCGTATAAAAATGCGGTCTTTGCCACCGATGACAGAAGTCTCTACAAATACGACATTGCATATAAAGATACGGAACACTATGAAAAATTTTTGGATAAAATTCAGGCGGATAATATTGATTTAGATGACAGAACCTACTATCAGCTTGTGAAACGCTTTCAGGATTATCCTGAAGTGATAGCATCGGCGGGCATTTTTTCCGGATTTTTAAAGTCAAAAGATTTGAAACTTCAGCATTCATTCAAATATGCCAAAATCGGCGAAAGAATTGCTTCAGACCCGGGCGGGGGTACCGAAAGCGGTCACAAAGAAAATGTTTACGGCTACAAAGTGCTTTACGAGATGCAGAACGGCTCGGCTGATTATTATTTTATCAATCTTGCTTCGGAGTGGAGCGGCGAATACGGAAGACCGTCTTCTTCTTATGAGGAAAGCGGGGCGATTCCCGCAGACAGCGCCAAAAAGGGCTTTACCGAGCAGTCTTTTTTTATGCCGCCCGAGGGTAAATATAAAGGTCAGTTTGAAGTCGGAGAAAAAGAACCTTTGAATTTTCTGATTTATCCCAAAAGAATTGAAAGCGTATCCAAAGGATATTATGAGGGATTTATGAAGGCAGTCAGCAGCGACAATGAAGATGTGCCGCTGATTGACAAATATATCGGGGATTCCCTGGTCAAAAGCTGGCATGAAATGCTGAAACAAAGAAAAAGCAGGCTCACGGGAAAAGATAAAGATTCGTTCTGGTTTTTCAATAAATAGCCGGCAGATTGCAAAGACCGACAGGGGTTTTCAAAATCCTTAGGGTCTGTCCGGATCAGGATTTTGAAATTACAGATCATCAGATGCTCTGAAATTGAACTGAATGAAGGAGCGGTGAATTTTTTCTGAACCCGTCATTCCGGAAATGACAGTTCCGGAGAAAACTCCCCTCTTCGCAGTTTAAATAAGTCTTCCGATAATATCCAAAAGATTGCTCTGATCAAAGCCGGTTTTCACAAGATACGCGCTCGCGCCCACGTCAATGCCACGTTCCCGGTCTTCACGGGAATCCAAATTTGTCAGCAGTATCACGGGCGTATCGGCAAGTTTCCCGTTTTTGCGGATATGCTCCGTCAGTTCAAAGCCGTTCATTCTCGGCATTTCCACATCCGAAATCACCGCGTCAAATGCCTCGCTTTTGAGAATCGTATAGGCATCCCTGCCGTCAACAGCAGTTTTCACAGCATATCCCGCGGCTTCCAGAATATTTTTTATCAGTATTCTGGAAGTGATGGAATCCTCGGCAACCAGAATCGCATGACGCTTTGTTTCTGCTTCAGTCCGAGGTGCTGAGGTTCGGCGCGCATAAACCATGTTTTCCGATGCCGCAGATTTCAGCAGATCATGAACATTCAGAATCGGCACCACCTTTCCGTTTCCCAGAATGGTTGCGCCGGCAATGTTGGGAACTCTGCTGAGTTGTCTGCCGAGACTTTTTACCAGAACCTCCTGTTCCGAAAGCACTTGGGCGACCTGAAACGCGACCCGCTTCTGACCCGTTCCCAGAATCATCACGATCAGAAAATCCGAATTTTCCTGTTCCCGAGCCGGTTCTTGGGAATGAGATGATATTTTCAAAACCTCGGCAAGTTCCGCAAGGGGCAGAACCTGACTGTCAAAAAAAACGGTGGGCATGTTTTCCACTGTTTTCACCTGATCCTGCCGGATTTTCAATACCCGCTCCACCTGCGCTCCCGGAACAATAAACAGATCGTTTGCCGCACGGATCAGAATCCCCCTGAATGTGGCTAATGTCACGGGCAGTTCCATTCTGAAAGACGAGCCTTTTTCCAAAGCCGTCTCCACGAACAGCATACCTCCGAGCTTTTCAATTTTTTCCTGAACAATGGCAAGTCCCAGCCCCCTGCCTGAAATTTCCGTGATAATTTTGCTTGATGAGATGCCGGACCGGAAGATCAGAGACAAGGCTTCCGGGTCTTTGAGATTTTCCGCTTCTTTTTCCGACAAAATCCCCGATGCCACAGCCTGTTCCCGTATCTGCTCAAGATCAATGCCGTTTCCGTTATCTGAAAGCAGAATTTCAACTTTGCTGCTTTCAATCTGAGAAACGCAGAGTCTGACAGTTCCGTGACGCGGCTTCCCGCGTTTCTGCCTGAGTTCCGGCGCTTCTAATCCGTGATCAACGGCATTCCGCAGCAGATGAATCAGCGGGTCTTTGATTTCCTCCAGAATCCGCCGGTCTATTTCGATTTCGCCGCCCTCAATCATCAAATCCGATTCTTTGCCCTGATTGCGCGAAAGGTCCCGAACCATTCTCGGAAAAATTTCAAAAAGCGTTGAAAACGGAAGCATCATGACTTTTTTCATGTCATCTGAAAGATCATTCACCATCTTGGAAAATACACGATGATCGCTTTCGGCTGCTTTTGTGATTCGGCGGATTTCACGCCCCAGCGCCTCATTGTGTTCGTGATTCCAATCCGCAAAGCTCATCAGACCTGCCAAAGCATCTGTGTCCGAGCCGCCGCTTTCACTGCTTTTTTCTCTCTGAACCTGAGTTCGCAGAATCCGAAATTCCGACTCCATCCGGTTCCACTGTTTTTTCCACTGTGCAAAGGAATTGGCAACTTCGCGCAGATTCAACACCCGCTGATTAGATGCCAGCTTTAAAGAAGAAAGTTCCTCTGCCTGCAACAGCAGTTTGTCCAATTTTGACGCGGCAATTCTTACGGTCTCCGAAATCGGCAGCTTTGCCGGCAAAACGCTTTGCGGATGCCGGCTTTCGGCTCTCGGCTCTCGGATATTGTCGGATACTGAGTCTCGGACTTTTGCCTTTGACTCTCGGATATTATCGGCTGTCGGCTCTCGGACATTGACTTTTGCTTCTTGAACAGGGAGCGGCGCCGATTCCGGCAGCAATGCCGGTTTGTCCGCAAATTCGCCTTTATGTTTCAATTCATCAAGACGGAAAAGCAGACCTTCAATTTCCTCCATAAAATGAGCGGAAGGCTCTGTTAAAAGACTTTCGATGAGTCTGACCGAATGGTGAAGCGTGTCAAAAATCGCCGGAGACAAGGGTAAGGATTTCTTTTTCAATGCCGAAAACAGCCCCTCGACAGACTGGCAAAGGCTTTCAATTTCCGTCAGATTCACAGCCCGGGCAGCGCCTTTCAGGCTGTGAGCTTCCCGAAAAACCACCTCCAGCACCGGATGTCGCAGCTCGTCCGTGTCTGCTTTTTCAAGGTCTAACAAACCCGCGGAAAGATTTGCCAGCCTTTCGGCAGATTCCAGCCTGAAGGCTTCCCTGAGTTTTTTGAGCAAAGCTTCTTCGTTCATAGAGGCATATTATAACCACAGATTACAGAGACTTCATCATTATTCATACGCTCTGCATTGGAGCGGGAAAAGTAAAACGGGTTTGTAACCCGTTTCGGACGCAGAGCGTGGGAACGGGAGAAACGAGTTGCAAACTCGTTCTACTTCAGCAGAATCGGGACGCAGAGCGTGGAAACTGGCGCATCGCCATATTTTCAAACCTTAAATTTGCCGGAGATTTCTTTCAGCTTTATTCCCAATTCTTCAAGGTCTTTTGTTGCCAGTTCCAACTGCCTCGCGCCGTCCACATTCTGAAAACCGGCTTCTTTGATATTTTCCATTGCCTGCGCCAACTGATCCATGCCGATCAGTTGCTCCTGACTGGACGCGGCAATCTGAACGGCTGCCTGCGCCGAATCCATCACACTTCGGGACAATATCCCCACCGATTCCCCGAGCTGCGAAGACAGATGCACACCGCTTTCAACAGCCTTGCTTCCCCGCTCTGTCGCCATTACCGCCGCGCTCGTTGCTTTCTGAATATCGCTGAGGATGCTTTTGACCTGATTGGTGGCTTCTTTGGACTGATCCGCCAGAGATTTCACTTCCTGCGCCACAACCGCAAAACCCTTGCCGTGTTCTCCGGCTTTTGCCGCTTCTATGGATGCGTTGACCGAAAGCAGATTGGACTGATCCGCCAGATCGTTCACCGCGCTGATGATTTCGCCGATGCTCTGGGTCTGCTCGCTCAGTTTCACAATGCTTTCGGCAACATAAGCCATTTCTTCTTTGATGCGTTTCATGCCGGAAATCGCATCTTCCGTTGACTTTCTGCCGAGATCGGAAATCTGATTTGCCTGTTTTGCCCGTTCAGCGACATTGTTCGCTTTTTCATTGGAAACCCGTGCGGTCTGCCGGACTTCCTCAACAGTGGTGCTGATTTCGGCAATCGAAGTCGAGGTCTCCGAGGAACTGGCGGCTAATTCCGTTGCTGTGACAGAAATCTGACTTGCGGCGGAGGAAAGCGAATTTGTGCCTTCCATGATATGCCGGGTCTGGTCCCGGAGAATTTGCAGCATATCCTGAAAAGCATTCATCAGAACGCCCACTTCGTCGCTGCGCTCCTGACGAAAACCCGAAACCGTCAGATCGCCGTGCGCCAGCCGCCGCACCCTTTCAGACAGCTTTTTTAAAGGATTGGCGATGGACCTTGCCGAAACATAACCGATCCCGGATCCGAAAAACATCAGCGCAAGCCCTGCCCAAAGAATCTGGAATCCGAGCGTTCTGATAGGCGCAAGTGCTTCGCTTTCATCTGTTTCCGAAACAATTGCCCAGTCAAAACCGATCCCCTCAAGTTCTTTCAGCCCCACCCGGGAATAGGAACTAAGAACCTTCTGTCCTTTGTCATTTTCTGTAAGTTCTGTGTTTACCTGTCCGCCCAATGCCTTATGCACAGCCGGCGTGGCAATTTTATCTTTCAGAACGGTCAGCCCGGAATCCGACGCCGAATATGAGCGCACGAGAAAATCTTCTCCCACCAGAAAGGTTCTGCCGGTTTCTCCCATGCCTTTTCTGCGTTTCATAATTTCTTTGACATGATCCGCGCTGATTTGCAGGGCGATGACAGCCGATAAAACGCCTTTTTCGTCAAGCACCGGCGCGGCAATGAAAATGACGGTTTCACCCGTAGGCTCATATATCTCAAAATCTTCTGCCACAAGTTTTTCTTCTTTTAAAACTCTTTCCCACAGCTTTGCCAGCACAGAATTTTTATAAGGTCCTGTTTTCAGGTTAGTTCCGACTTCACGGCTCCGCTTTGCCGCATACAGGACATTGCCTTCTTTTTTACATATAAAAAGAATATTGTTATAATTGTAAGTTTCTATATATTTTTTGAAAAAAGGGTCAGCGTTTTTGCATACATTCTCGTACAATTCTGAACTGACGCTGAAACTTTCATGAAAAGTTGTTGTGTTTTCAGCCTGTTTTGTCATCTCGGAATAGATTCTCAGCTGTTCAAGAAATTTTCTCACATCTTCGGATTCCGACAGAATTTTCAGGTCCCCCAGTCTTTCCTTGAAATAGTTTAAAACTTGGCTTTTTCGGATTTCAGTCACGACAGAGAGCCTGTCAAAAGCCGATGCTTCCAGCGATACTTTAGCATGATAGAAAGCAAAAAATGACAGTATGACAATGGGAGTCAGAACCGCTCCCAAAAAAAGAAACACCAAACGTCTCATCAGATTGCTGCGGATAAAATTGATCACTTATGCCTCCTTGATTCAGGTGTATTTTTTAATTCAGGTGTATTTTTTCCGGCTATGAATGAAGAATCACGCCCCTGTCATTGTTGAGGCTGCTCCTTCGGCTCCGCTCAGGCAGCAGTTGCCGAACCTGCCGATTTATTCTAAAGAGACATATATCCCATACCATTAGCGAAATGTCAATAAATGACTACAGCTCCGGAATGCAAAAATCTGTTCTTATACCAATTCGCTTTTCAAACATTGTTTTTTGTATAGGTAGAGACGCACGTCCGTGCGTCTCTACGATAGAGACTGCCGAAAAATTCACAGCCCGAATCCGACGCCGGTGACGTCATCCTGCTGATCTTCCTCGCCTTTATGCGAATAAAATGCCCCCAGCAATACTTCTTTCTGTTTTTCAAAAGGCCGCTGAATATTTTCTGTCAGCAAATCTGTCAGCTTTTTACTCCCGAACCGGCGCCGCCGTTGCCCGCCGAGCTGATCCGTAAAACCGTCGCTGAATATATAAAAGCACATTCCCTTTTCAACACAGATACTGTGATTTGTAAAATTGAAACTTAAATCAGAATGTTTGTAGCCGATGCTTTCACGATCTCCTTTGATGATATTCATCTCCCCGTTGCAAACATAATAAAGCGGTATTTTTGCGCCGGCGAAAGTCAGAATCCCCCTTTCTCCCCCTTTACCAAAGGTGGATATGGTGGCGGATATCTCCGCTTTGGCAGAGCGGCGCAAGGAAGATACAGAGGGGCTTTTATCAAACGATATAAAACAGATCGCCGCGTCTAAACCGTCATCGGAGAGCGTGTATTTTTTGTCCTGCTGAAGCGATGTTTTTACAATAAAATTAAGCCTTTTCAGAATCGCCGCCGGGTCACGGTTTCCTTCATCCCGGATGATTCTCGTCATTGCGGATGAGGCGATGAGGGTCATAAACGCGCCCGGGACCCCGTGACCGGTACAGTCCATCACGGCAACAATGCAGCCGTTTTCCACAGATTCCGTAAACAGAATATCTCCGCCCACAATCTCTCTGGGCATCCATAAGAAAAAACTGTCGGGCAGATAGGTTTTCACCTGCTCCGGGTCCGGAAGCAGAGAACGCTGAATGGTTTTGGCATACTGAATGCTGTCTGTTATCTTTTTATTGGTATTTTCAGCGATCATTCTGGCTGCTTCCGCATTTTCTTTCGCGCTGACAATATCTCTTTCATGACGGCTTATGACCCGAATCGTGAAGCCTGCAATCAGCGCGGAAAACAGCAGACAGCCCGAACATATCAAAAGCAGAACAGACACTCCGGTACGTTTGCTCGCCTTCATGCTTTCCTGAAGATTCGCCATATCATCCTGAACCCGGGTCACCAGTTCATCCACCTGCTTTGTCATGCGGCCGGCGATTTCACGGGACTCCGAGAGTTTGATCTCCAATTCATCCTTGACGGAAAGTATCTCGCCGATCAGAAAAAAAATGCCGTCTTCTCCTTCGCTCATGGCAGACACCCGGCGGTCAATCTCATTGACATTGTTGGCAAGTACGGGATTCCGCTGCGCCAGAGCGCTTTCCGAAAAAATAGCCGCAGCCTGCTGAAATGAGGCATGAGATGTTTTAAAACGGTTGTGAATGTCCGTAAGGGCATCTGTCCGGTCTGTTTCTGCCAGAGCGTGAAGAATCGCAAAAAGAAAATTTCCTTCTGCCTTGATCTCCGAGGCATATCCCATATCCCTGATCGCGCCTTCGGTCAGTTCGGTTACGGATTTCTGGGCAAAGCTGAGGATTTCTTTATAAGCCGAGTCCGTATCTTCCTGTTTTCCAAGCCCTTTAATTGCAGAAGCAATTTGCCGGGCGGTCCGCTTCCCCAGCAGGCTGGTCAGCGAAGATGTGCCGTACATGATGGGACTGACTGTATCCGCGAAATCGCCGTGAGTTTTCTGAACCTCTGCCAGAACAGATTTAAGGCTCTTTTTCAGTTCCAGATGTTTCAGCGTCTCAGCTTTGAGCGCGGACAGTATCTCACGGATTTTTCCGCTCTGACTGCTGATTTCTCCAATAATATTGCTCTGTTTTCGGCCTTCTCTGTCCGCGAGAAAAAGCACGTCTTTATGAATGTCTTTCATCAGATAGTCGCTGCGGGCTGCTGTCAGAAGCAGTTCTTCCTGATCACGGGAAGCCGCAAGCACAGGCGCAATGGCTGCCAGCAGCGCGCAGTGTTCGGACAGACGCATCGCTGCAACCATTTCCGGCATCATGTCATCTGTGGTGTGATCCACCGCTTTTCCGAACTTGTTGAATAAATAAAGCGCGAAACCTGTGGAAAAGAGAATCAGGATCGCTATTGCGATGAATGCCGTGAAAAGTTTTGCTTCAAAAGTTTTCCACCAATATGTCATATAATATTTCTGATATTTCTCGCAAAGACGCCGAGGGCGTATATGTTTCTCGCAAAGCACGCAGAGAGCGCAAAGAAAAAACAGACCGTCATTCTGAGCGCAGCGAACTCTTTCCGGCACGGAGCCCCTTCGAGGGCGACTTGCTTGCTGCACGCCGGATCGCTTTTCTCTGCGCCCTCTGCGGTCTTTGCGAGAAACTTTATTATCTCTCGCAAAGGCGCAGAGAACGCAAAGGTTTAAAAGCTTTCTTCAGTAAAACGCCCGGCTTAAAACAGACTCAATCCGTTTCAAAGCGATTTGATCTGTTCTCAGCTTGGGCCGCTTTACTTTTCTCTGCGCCCTCTGCGGTTTTTGCGAGAAACTTTTGCAGCAAATCCGGCGGACCTGCGGCTCGGATTTTTATTTGACAATTCCGCTATCCCGCAGAATTTTCTCCGAATTATTTTTGTCAATGACCATAGTGGGCAGTATCACCCGTTTTTCAATTTTGCCGCCCTTGAGAAGCGTCAGAGCTTGGCGGATGCCTTCGTCTCCCGGAGTTTTGTAAAGAAAAGTCGCTGTCAGGACGGCTTCATTCACCCATTTTATCCCTTCTTCGGGAATGCCGTCAATGCCGAGAAAGGCAATATCTTTTTCCCTGCCCATATCTTTGGCAGCCATATAGGCCCCGTAAGCCATGGGGTCATTGTGTGCATAAACCAGATCAATTTTTTCATTCTGATCCAGGGCTTCTGCCATGATTTCATAGCCTTTATCCTGCTTCCAGTCTCCGTCATTGGGCTTTGTCAGCATTTTGATTCCCGGCTCTGTGTCAATGATTTCATGGAAACCCGAATGACGGTCCTGCGCCGGTGTGGACGCGCTGCCGCCCCAGATTTCCACGACATTTCCTTTTGCCTTTCCGGGTCCGCCGAGATAATTCACAGCATATTCGCCGGCGGTTCTGCCGATGAGTTTGTTGTCGCCGCCGATGAACTGCGTATAGCGGTCATTTGCCAGATCACGATCCAGAACAAACACAGGGATTCCCGCGTCAAAAGCCTTGTTGACAACAGGCGTCAGCGCCGCCGCAACTTTGGGAGAAATCAGAATCGCGTCTGCTTTCATTTTGATAAATTCTTCGACATCCGCAGCCTGTTTAGCCGCGTCATCCATTCCGTCCCGGACAGTCAGTTTGATTTCAGGATGCTTGTCCGCTTCCTGTCTCAGTTCTTTGTTGAACAGCAGCCGCCATGGTTCGGTGGTCGTTGCCTGCGAAAATCCGATGACAAAGTTTTTTTCCGCGCCTGCCGGAGCCGACACCCACATAAACAAACATACAATTGCCGAAAAAACAATGCTGACCTGCTTTTTCATAAAAATATCCTCCTTAGTTTATTAATCTTTTTTATCACAATATTTTGAGAATATGGCATGAATATCAAAGAAAATCAAGAAGGAATATCGCGGCTTGACATCAGTTTTTTTATTCATATCTTTTATGAAAATCTAAGTTCGTCTCATACAAAGAAAAACCGGGGGAAAGAGGGGGCATGGGTCAGGTGGCAGGGGGCAGCAGCAACGGTGTATAAACCCCTCACCCCTCTTTAAGTTCTTTTCAGTTAAGGAGGATTACATTGAAAATCGCTTTTCCGACTCAGGAAAATATCGGCTTTGACAGCATTGTTTACAGCCATTTCGGGTCAGCCAGATTTTTTATTATTGTTGATGAAAAAACCGGCGATTCGGAAACAGTGGAAAATCATGACCTCAATCATATACACGGCCAATGCAACCCTGTAGGCGCATTGGGCGGCAAAAAAGCGGATGCGGTGTTGGCAGGCGGCATCGGCGGGGGCGCACTGAACAAACTCACCAGTGCGGGCATCAAAGTTTATCGGGGAGTGGAAGGAACGATTTCCGAAAATCTTGAAATGATAAAAGCCGGCAGGCTGCCGGGGTTCAGCGCGAAACATGTCTGTCTTCATCAGCACAATAACGGCGGATGCGCGCATTAGCGGAGGGGGAAGTGAATCGGAATCATTCTACCGAATCGCCGGATACGGCAGCAGTCAGAGAAATGCTTGCAGGCACCGGATATGCGGAAAAAGCAATTGAATATTATATTCGGAAAGCATTCATGGGAGATATGCCTGACGCGGATCAGGTTTCTGAAATGGTCGGTTCATGCGGAGACACCATGAAGGTTTTTCTTAAAGTTGAAAACAGTATCATCAAAGATATTAAATATCAGGTACTCGGATGCCCGGGTGCTGTTTCTTCAGCGATGGCGGCAGCAAAGCTTGTCAAAGGAAAAGACCTTCAATATGCCGGAACCGTCAGCGACAATGATATTTTCAGCGAGCTTGAAGACATTCCCGCGCAAAAGCATCACTGTATTCAGTTGGCAGTGAAAACGCTTCATAAAGCCGTTAATGAATACGGAAACGGGAAAAAGCGTTAATATGCAGGGGTACGCCGGCGGCGTACCCCTACGGAATGTCGGACACATAAGAATTAAAAAAAACTATGGGAGGATCGCAATGCCGATTTTTGACTACTTATGTAAAGACTGCGGTAAGATCACGGAAATTCTTGTCACATCAGGCCAAGAGAAATACAGATGCGGCACCTGCGGAAGTTCTGACCTGAAAAAGATGCTTTCCGCGCACTCGTCATTATCAGGGACTGCAAAACACAGTATGCCCGGACCCGGCGATACTGCCTGTTGCGGTTCATCTCCGGGGCATGGTTCCTGCGCGGGTCCCGGCAGTTGCTGCGGCAAAAATCCGTTTTAGGTAAGAGGGGTGCGCCGGCGGCGTACCCCTGCCGGAGTTCAGTAAAACGGGTTTGAAACCCGTTCTGCGGCTGAAATTTCGCCTTGCGGCTCCGGTTTTAATAAAATGACGCACTCCGGAGCGGTCCGGAGTGCTGAAATGCCTAATCTTATAAAATAGGTTTAGCATCCGGAGTGCAAAAATGCCTGATCTTATAAAATCGGTTTCGCAAAGTAAAACGGGTTTGCAACCCGTTGCCTCTGCGGTTGTCAAAAATCTTTCAAATTAGCTTAATTTGTCAATTTGCCTGTAGAACGGGTTCCAAACCCGTTCTACTGTAAAGGACAGCAGCACATTCTGAAAATTCACATCGGATTGGCTAAATACTTCAAAAGATAAACCGCTTCGGGCGAGCCGACTTTGCCGTCGCCGTTTGGGCAGTGCGTAGGGTGGACAGTTTGCTGCCCACCCTACTATTAAGAGAAAGCTACAGGGAGTTTTCATTTGCCTCCTGTTTTGACAAAAAATTAACCACGAAAACGCGAAAGTTACGAAAAAACGCTGAAGGAATACTTTCAAAGCCGCTTTCATGCTTTCCTGCCATTTCGTATTTTTGTGTTTACAATACGAAAAACTTCATATAAAATCAAGATAATTTCAATTGTTTTATATTAATAGGACTTACGCAGTTCACCAAGCCTCAGCCTCCTTGTCTCAGTGTCCGTTCAATCTCCATAATTTAAACATCTTTTCTTCATATTTTCTTCATATTTTAAGCTTAGATTACAATCAATTTTTAACGTAACAGGAGGAATAAATCAATGATGTGTCAAGTTTCTTCAAACAGAGTGATCGGAATTTTCATTGTGCTGTTTATGCTTGCAGGAAGCGGCAACGCGCCTGCGGATACCGGCAGTTCATTGTGCATCAATGAATTTATGGCATCCAACAGCAGCACCGTTGCGGACCCGCAGGGCAAATATGAGGACTGGATTGAAATTTATAACAAGGGAGACAAGTCAGTCAGTCTCACGGGAATGTATCTGAGCGATGATCCTGCCGAGCCGACTAAATGGCAGTTTCCGGATATTACAATAGAACCCGGAGCATTTCTGATGATATGGGCAGATGAAGATATTGAAGATGACGGTATTCACGCTGATTTCAAGCTGAGTGCATCCGGAGAAGCTATCGGGCTTTTCAATGCGGATCAGAGCGTTATTGATACGGTGACGTTTGAAGCCCAAAGCGAAAATATTTCTTTCGGCAGATACCCTGACGGAAGCGACAACTGGCAATCCTTCACGTCACCCAGCCCCGGCAAAAGCAACACAGATGCCCTGTCCGGCGATACGGACGGCAACGGAACGCTGGATATGAGCGATGCCATCCTCACGCTTAAAAAAATACTGACGGCTTCTCTGACAGATGATACGGAAACCGATGACGAAAACGGGCTTCAAAAGCTTATCAATGTGCTTCGTGAACTTTCAGGATATTCTGACACTTCGGAAAATACTCGGACCCAAGGATGGACTGAGGAAACGCACGGAAATGATGCAGAGCCGAATTATGATGCTGTTTTTTCAGATGATAAAGTCAGAAAAATAGAACTTGTGATTGACCCGGCTGACTGGCAGGCAATGATGGACGATATGACTGATATTTACGGACAATTCGGCGCGGGTGAAAATCAGTCTCAGGGCAATAACAATCAGCAGCCCCAGCAGGGAACAGCAGCCGATGCCTGCGTCGGGAAAAATGAAGGCGATGCCTGCGAGATGACTATGGGCGGGCAAACGGTAAGCGGTTCATGTATGACGAACCGGGGGCAGTTGTCATGCAGCGTAGGAAACCCCGGCATTACTCAGCCGCCGGGCGATAATCAGATGTCTCAGGGCGCAAGCGACGCCTGTACCGGAAAGAGCGAAGGCGATGCCTGTGAGACGACCATGGGAGATCAGACGGTAAGCGGCTCATGTGTAACGGACAGAGAACGGCTTGTTTGCAGAGCAGGCAGCATGGGCGGCGGCGAAATTCCGGGCGGCAATATTGATGCCGGAGGCGGCGCAGCCATTGACATGAGCGGCGGACGCAATCCGATATGGAAACCCTGCACGCTCAAATTTGAAGACAAAGTATGGTATCATGTCGGCGTCCGTTTCAAAGGAAATTCGTCGCTGACCAGCACATGGAAAAGCGGTATATGGAAACTGCCGATGCGCTTTGATTTTGACCAGTTTGAAGATGACTACCCGGAAATTGAAAATCAGCGTTTCTTCGGTTTCAAAAAACTGAGTCTGGCAAGCAATTACCGTGACAGCTCGCTTCTGAGAGAAAAAGTAGTTGCAGATATTTTCAGAGCCGCCGGAGTTCCCGCGCCGAGAACGGCTTTTTACCGGCTTTATGTGGATCACGGCAACGGCTTGGAATATTTCGGACTCTATACTATGGTGGAAATTCCCGCGGACCCGATGCTGGAAAAAAATTTCGGAAATTCCGACGGCAATCTCTACAAACCCGAAGGCACGGGCGCAACCTTTGCGACTTATGACGAAGCTTCATTTGACAAGGAAAGCAACGAAGATGAAGCAGACTGGAGCGATGTAAAAGCACTTTTCGACGCGCTTCACAGCGACAGAAGCGATGCCGCGGCATGGCGCGCCAGTCTGGAAAAGACGCTGAATGTTGACGGATTCCTGCGCTGGCTGGCGGTCAATATGCTGATTCAGAATTGGGACACTTACGGGCGCATGAGCCACAATTACTACCTTTACAATAACAGCGCAGACGGTCTGCTCAACTGGATTCCGTGGGATAACAATGAGGCATTGAAAGGATCAGACGGCGCTGGCATCGGCGGCGGAGCGATTTCGCTTTCACTTGCCGAAGCCACTGACAGTTGGCCCCTGATCCGCTATCTGGCAGATGACCCGACATATCGGGCAAAATATGTCTCATATATAGAAGAAACAGCCCGGGGCTCATTTGAGCCGGAAAAAATGAAAGCGATATATAAAGCCGCATCTGAACTGATACGACCTTATACAGTGGGAGACGAAGGCGAAAAACAGGGCTATACTTTCCTGAATAATGCTGCTGAATTTGATACGGCAATTGAAAGTCTCAATACGCATGTTGACAGCCGGTATAACGAGGCATTGCAGTTTTTGACAGAAAATCGGTAAATTGAAATTAATGCGTAGAGGCACGCCGGCGGCGTGCCTTCCGGAGTGCTAAAATGCCTAATTTTATAAAATGGTTTAGCACAGCAAAACAGTAAAACGGGTTTTAAACCCGTTCTACAGCTAACCCATTTTATAAAATTCGGTATAAAATTCGGTCGCTTCGCTCCGTTTTTAATAAGATGACGCACTCCGGATTCTATGACTACAAGGAGGTTTATCATGAGAAAACGCATAGGAAGTAATTGGATGCTTTATACGCTGTGGATAACAGCTTTTGTCGCTGCTGTCTCGATTACACTCAGTTGCGAGCGCGAAAGCACCACGATTCAGGGCATTGCTGAAACGCGGGAAATGACAATCAGTTCGGAAAGCCCGGTGGAGATCAGGCGAGTCAATGTTGTGGAGGGACAGTCTGTCACAAAAGGACAACTACTGGTGGAACTTGTCAGTCCGGAACTGACGCTGAGGATCAATCATATCTCTCATCAACTGGATCAGCTTAGGGCGCAGAAAGGCGTCAACAAAGATGAAATACGCTCGAAAATAAGACAGTTGGAAGCTGAAAAAGCCTCGCTGAACAGCGAAGCCCGCAATCAGATACGGCTCATTGAAAATCAGTACAATCTTAACAAAGAATTGGCATCGGGACTGAAAAGCATCAAAGGCGCGGGTGATGCCGCGGGATCAGGCGCGAGCAATCCTGTCACGCTTCAAATCGAGAGTCTCAGACAGGAACTTGCGCTCTCACTGAGACCCCTGAATATTCAGATTGAACTGCTTCAGAAATCTTTGGATGAATCCGGAAGCCCGATTAAAATTCAGGTTGAGCAGTTGGAAAAAGAGCTGGCGCTGCTGAAAGCGGAAAACAGCAAGCTGAATATCTATGCACAGATGGGAGGAATTATCGGTTCGGTCAATTTCAAGCCGGGTGAGAAAGCCTCGCCCTTTGCGCCCATACTGACGCTGCACACGAAAAATCCTTCTTTTGTCAAAGGCTATATTCATGAGAACATTTATACCCGCATGTCATTGGGAAAAAAAGTGACAATTGTCTCACAGACAGATTCGAGAATCACTGTTGCCGGAAGCGTGGTGGGCGTGGGCGCACGGATTGTGGAATATCCCGCGAGACTGCGGAAAAATCCTGTTTTGCAGACCTACGGCAGAGAAGTTCTGGTAAAAATTCCCGAAGATAACGGCTTTATTCTTGGGGAAAAAGTGATGATTGCCTCGTCCGAACCCAAGACAGGTTTTCTTTCCTATTTCAAAGGAAAGAAAATAACGCTTTTTTCTTATTTGAAAAATCTTTTTTTACCTGAAGAAATACATGCGGAAACCCGGGCCGCGGCTTCTGCAAACACAATGGCTCGCGCCTCCGCTGAAACATCTTGCAATTACAGAGCGACGCCGATTGTTCCTCTGAAAACATCGGATATTGAAGCCTCGGCGATTGTCCGCCTCGAAGACATTGACCGATGGCTCGTGTTAAGCGATGATACGCCGGATAAGAAGCCCCTGCTCTTTCTGGCCGACAGCGAAGGCAGGATTACCAAGGAAGTTCTGATTTCAGGACTCAAAGAGATAAACGACATGGAATCCGCTGCTGTCGGCGATGACGGAACGCTTTATATTGCTTCTTCTTTAAATCCGAATAAGAAAGGAAAGATTGAAAAATCCCGCAGATTCCTGATTTCCGTAAAGCGGGAAGGAGACAATTTCACGCTGATCCGAAAAGTTGATCTTTATAAACTCCTTGCGGAAAGCGCGGAGCAAAACAGCAACAATGACTGGGCGCAGTTTATTCTCAGCGCAATAGAAGACCGTTCTCTTGATATGGAAGGAATGTTTTATCGCGAGTCTGCGCTTTATCTGGGTTTCAAATCTCCTTTTTATGAAGGAAATTCTGTTATTCTCAGGATTGACAGCATTGACGAGATGCTCCGCAGCGAAAAATCAGACGACAATCAGATTTCTCTCTGGAAGAAGATTTTGCTCAAGACAGATGAGACATTGCAGCAGGAGCATATTTCCGACCTTTTCTATCACAACAATGCGCTTTATGTGACCGGAACTTTATCGGATCAGGCAGGCGGAAGCCTTTGGAAATTGGATGAAAATACCGGAAATATGACTCTCATCACCGGCTTTGAAGGATTGAATCCCGAAGGCATTGCAGCAGGCAGCGACAAAGACAGTCTGGTCATCAGTTTCGATCAGGGGGATGATAAGGCATCACAGATTGCTCTTGTCGGAGGGATGTTATGAAAATCTTTTTGCTGACCTTTATCACAGCCTTTTTTTTCTCCGCAACGCTTACAAACGGGGAGTCGCTGACAATAGATCGCTTTCTTGCCACCGCGGAAAAAGACCCGCAACTGCAAAGCCACAGCGAATTAGTTGAATATATGGAAGCTTCTCCTGAAAGCACGCCCTATCTTGACAGAATCGAGTTCCGCACCGAGACTGAGGAATTTGATATTGAAAAGCAGAAATATGCGCTCCGTTTCTATCCCAGAGGCTGGGGAGAAACCGAAATCAGCAAAAAGATTTCCGAAACAACCGGAGAGGCTGTGAGAACAGAACATGAGTCATTGTTTGACACGGTTCTGCAAAACCGCTATCTGCTGGCGCTTGATTTTCTTGAGAATTTATCTTTGCTCAACATGAATAAAACACTGCTGGCGGTTTATGAAGATGAAGTCAGCGTTCTCAAGAAAATGAGTGTGAGTGATCTGTCATTTGACATCCGCACGCTGGTTTCCGCTGAAGACCGATATGTCGCTCTTCAGTTGGAACTCGTCAAGCTTGAAAACAATGTAAACGGCATTATCGAAAAGATCAAAAGCATTGCAGGCGATTATGAGGAAATAGTCTTTGATGAGGAAAAGCTGACAGACCCCGAAGCTATCGGAAAACTGATTCAGGATATTCAGTCTGTTGAGTCCACGGACAATAATATCCATCTGCGCTACCAGCATGTAAAAACAGAACTTGCTGAAAGCAGATACAAGTTCGAGGAGGCAAAAAATAAGAAATATTTAAGTTCCCTGAACGTGGAATATGATTCGGCAAAGGACGGCAACACGGAAAAAGCTGTGTCGGTCGAGTTGGGCTTCAATCTGCCTTTTGTCAACTCTGACAGAGAAGACATCAATCGCAGGAAAAGAATATGGTTTGATGAAAAACTGGCTTATGAAGAAGAGAAAAGGGAGACTTCCGAAAAGATCAGATCGCTTTCCGCTTCGTTAGATCGGCTTATCCGCCAGCACCGTATTCTCGTGAGCCGGAAGCCGGACAGCAATGCCGAAATTTCATTTAAAAAATATATGAAAATGGAAGGCATCAATCCGCTTACCCTGCTGAAAATAAAGGAAAGTATTTTGGAAAGCGATATGCGGCTGAATCGTACTGCCTATCTCATCCGGCGTCAGTATATCGAGCTGATGAGCATCACCGGCAGGCTTTCGGAGAAGCCTTTAAAAAATTGGTTAGAGGTGAGAGGTCAGAGGTCAGAGGTGAGGGGTCAGAGGTTTGACTCACCTGCAACCTGCAACCTGCAACCCCTCACCCCTTTGGAGATACGATGAGAGAAAACAAACAGAAAGGTTTGCCGCCACGGCTTGACCGCTATGAACTCAAGTTCGGCATTCCCTGGGAACTGATAGAACCGATTTCCGATTTTGCCTCGGTTTATTGCTCATTGGATAAATACTCGCTGAACGCTCAAAACAGCTTCTACCGAGTCAATAATCTCTATCTTGATTCTCCCGCTTATCTGTTTCTGAGAAAAAGAATGGAGGGCGCGGAAAATCGTTTCAATATGCGGGTCCGCTCCTACGGCGATCATCCGGCAATGCCGTATTTCCTTGAAATCAAACAGAAAATCGGCAGCGTGGTCAGAAAATACCGTGCAACGGTCAGCGACGAGGAATGGTATAAAGTCTATACAGAACCGGGATTTGAATGCCGTGAGAAAAACGATGCGCCTTCGGAAATAAAGAACCGGCAATTGTTCGAGCGGACGATTTTCACTTACAATGTCGAGCCGAAAGTGCTGACGCAGTATGTGCGGAAAGCGTATATCAGCGACGTGGACGACTATGCCCGCGTGACCTTTGACGCGAATTTGAGATACATGCCTGAAAGCGAATACAACCTTGTTCCCAGAGAGGCGGAAATGATTCCCTGCGACGCCGAGACTGTGTTTCCGCCCGGATGCTCTGTGATTCTCGAACTGAAATGCTATACCTCACAGGTGCCGCTCTGGATGATTGACTTAATCCGATATTTCGAGCTTCAGCGGATGAGTTTTTCAAAATATATGACCGGTGTTATCCAAGTCTTAGGGCTTTATCAATACGACACTGGCGAGAGAATGGCTGCTTATGGATAAACATTGTCTTGCAGAGATGCTTTTATTTCTCGCAAAGAACGCAAAGGACGCAAAGAAAAAAAATATAGAAAACCGGAATTATTACAGCCGGTAATCTTTTTAACCTTTGCGCCCTCTGCGCCCTTTGCGAGAACCTTTTTTATCTCTCGCAAAGGACGCAAAGGACGCAAAGAAAAAAAATATAGAAAACCGCAATTATTACAGCAGGTAATCTTTTTAACCTTTGCGCCCTCTGCGCCCTTTGCGAGAACCTTTTTTGTCTCTCGCAAAGGACGCAAAGGACGCAAAGAAAAAAAATATAGAAAACCGGAATTATTACAGCCGGTAATCTTTTTAATCTTTGCGCCCTCTGCGCCCTTTGCGAGAACCTTTTTTGTCTCTCGCAAAGGCGCAGATTTAAGCGATTTGAAAAATCGCTTTACTTTGCGCCCTCTGCGCCCTCTGCGAGAACCTTTTTGTCTCTCGCAAAGAACGCAAAGAACGCAAAGAAAAACAAATTTTAAAGGAGAAAACTATGCTTGATTTCTTAACGCTTCAGAACGCCTCGCCTGATTCTGCCGTGCTGACGGCTGTTTATACCGTACTGATTTCATTTCTGCTTTCCACGCTGGTGGGCGTCACTTATATCAAAACATTCCGGGGGCTTTCCTACTCCCGCAACTATGTGCAGGGGCTAATCCTCGGTTCCATTGTCGCCGCAACCGTGATGCAGGCAATCGGAGACAGTCTTGCACGGGGACTGGGCATGATCGGCGCAATGGCAATCATCCGATTCCGCACGAATTTCAAAGACCCGAAAGATATTCTGTTCATGTTTGCAGCTTTAGCCTCAGGCATCGCGTGCGGCGTGGGCGCTTATACGATTTCTGTTGTAGGAACAGCAGGCTTTGTCTTTGTTGCGGTGGTGCTTCACTTCACGCCGCTGGGACAGACCAGCCATTTTGACGGAATGCTCCGTTTCAATATTGACAACAGCGATGAGAGCCGAATCGAGCTGGAGCGTATTTTAAAAACCCATTGCAAAACATTTGCCCTCATCAGCCTCAGAGACATGAAACAGGGTGAACGCCTTGACTATGCCTACCATATCAAGCTGAGGAAAAATCAGAGCGATGCGGCATTGCTCAAGGCATTGTCGGAAAAAATTCCTTCCGCAAAAGCACTGAGTCTCATGTTGCAGGAAACAACAGTGGAGTTGTAGTCAAGCCCAAGAACGGCTTATTATTTTGCCACGAATGAATCACGAATATTGAATCACGAATGAATCACAAATTTTTTTTTAACACGGAGGCAGGAGAAATACAAAATTTTGAAAGAAATATTTCAACTTTTCGTGTTTTAAAACTTTTCGTGTTTTCGTGGTTCAAAAAAAGAAACCTTGCTTTGAATTTTTTTCAAAGTGCGGTGTCTGATAGTTTCAGAAAAAGAAAAAAGGAGGTATCTTTATGAAAAAAATACTGGTTTCATCCGTTGCAGTAATGGTATGTCTGTGTCTGCTGACTTCGCCGGCATGGGCAGGCTCAAAACAGCGGCATCGCTGGGAAGGCGTTGCCATCGGTCTGGGAGCAGCCATTGTCGGCAGTGCGCTTCTGAACGCGGCACAGCAGCCGAATAACGAAACGAGCGTCGCAAATCCGAGCCAGACATTTAATTATACGCCGGCACAGCCGCGTTTTTATGCGCCCTCGATGCCGTCCCCGCCGCCGGTTTATCAGGCTCCGCCCGCGCCGCAGTGTCCCCGCGGGCATTGGGAGACACGGAAAACTTGGGTGCCGCAGACCTACAAGCGGGTCTGGAATCCTGCTCATTATAACAGACAGGGCAGATGGATTCCCGAAGGATGGATTGAGATTATGGAACATGAAGGCCGCTGGGTTGAAGAACGGGTCTGGGTGGGCCGGCGTTAGATACTACCTCACCCCCTCTCCTTCGGAGAGGCAGGGCTGTTAAGTTCTCCCTCTCCCCACCGGGGTGAGGGCCGGGGTGAGGGCGAAG
>JAIFKL010000365.1 GCA_020049595.1 Desulfobacteraceae bacterium | reverse complement strand
TCAAAATCACTCAACTGAAAATTTCCCAGAGAGAGTTTGTCAAGCGTTTTGATAAAGACAAATTCTGTTCCGCCGATTCCCCGAAGTTCACGCACCCTGTCATCCGGCTCCGGACGAATGCCGATGCCGACAACACTGTTGATTGAAAAAACAGTGCCTGCCGAACCTGTATCAATCAGCACATTCCCGCAATGTATCCGGTTTCCCGAATAGATTAACGAAGCCGAAGCAAACAGCAAATCATGCTGTAACCTTATATTCACCGGATCCCCCGTATGCCTATCCATCGGCGTTCACTGATGTCGAGTTCCTCACGGCTGGTATGAAATACAAACAATTCACGTCCCGGGTCTTCGCTTTTCAATTTTTTATAAGCGTTCATTGCAGTCAGGGAATCCGTAAAAGTATAAATCACAGCGATCTGCTCCAATATGCGTTTTCCTGATTCGGAGCGGGCTGTTACGGCTTCTATCAGCAGCCACTGCTGCGGGTAGTATATGCGGACTTCCTGCCAGTTCATTTTGCTCTCATTAATACCTTGGGGAATCATGGGGTTTCTCCATTTATGTTATGTTGCCCGATAAAATGTCTGAATCAGGATTTGCAGGATTTTTGTCAAGCAAATATCGGAGATTCTTCGCTTCGCTCAGAATGACGGGACGGGAGGCTTGAAATGACAGCACTGCCGGACAGTGAAACCGAAATCAGAGAAATCCTTTAATCAGACGAATCAGGGTTCAGACATTTCAGCAATAATCCTGCAAATCCTTTAATCCTTTAATCCTGCAAATCCTGTAAATCCTGTAACGCAAGGCGGATTTCCTCAAAACTCGGCGCATTCATTGCAAAAATTGTCCGGATTTTCCCAATATCATCAGGATAATGGGCGTCGGAAGATGTAATGCAGGGCAGATCACGGATACCGGCTATTTTCTCACGGGCGTCTCTGACAGACATGCGGAAGGAAACCTCAACCGCATCAAGGGGCAAATCAGGAGGAATAAACCCAAGCTGGCTGATAATTCCGAAGGCAGGGCGATCCACATGAGACGCAATACTAAGTCCCTGCATTTCGTGCGTTTTGTCAACAATTTCCCGGATGCCCAGCGTGGTGGCGCCGATGAGCAGCCTTGAATTTTCTTCAATCACATCGTCATTTTCATTCACGACAATCTGATGACCGAAATATTCGGGTCTGTTTTTCCCCGGCAGATGGGCGTAAATATATGTCTGCATGGCAAGGGCTTGTTCCGGCGATTCAAAAATCGCCAGAATATGAACTTCTTCTTTGGAACAGATTTCCATGCCCGGCAGCACGCATACGCCGTTTTTTTTCCCTGCCCGTATCGCGGCAGCCGTGTTTTCCGCGGAATTGTGATCGCAAATCGCAATTATATCAAGCCCATGTTCACGGCTCTTGGCGATGATTGCTTTGGGCGTCATCTCCCATTCCGCACAGGGAGAAAGGCAGGTGTGGATATGAAGATCAGCTTTGAAGTGTGTCGGCATTTTTTTGCGGGTACAAGTTGCAGGTTACAGATATGTCTGATATTTCTGCCGCAACAGGCTGAACCTGACTGAGAGATTTCGGCAGTATATCAGACGCCGGCAGCAGTACAAAAGCAGGTGATTCGGAAATGTCATTCCGAGCTTTTATGTCATCCTGAGCGTAGCGAAGGGTCTCGGTATCAGACAGAGATTCTTCGCTACACTCAGAATGACAGGGACAGAATTTATCGCCCTATTCTGCATCGCTACCCGGACGCGATATAAAATGAAAGGAGTCTCTGCAAAGCCTTATGAAATCCTTGAAGCAGTGCATAAAATATCTCTTACGACTTCCCGCCGAGATATGCGTGCTGCACGTCCGGGTTTGCCAGCAGCGAGGGGGCCGCGTCTTCCATCACGATATTGCCCACTTCCATGACATATCCCCGATGCGCCAATTTCAAGGCGGCGCGGGCGTTCTGCTCGACTAATACTACTGTCACGCCGGACTGATTGATGGCTCTGACCGTATCAAAAATGGTTTTCACCAAAATCGGTGCCAGACCGAGGCTCGGTTCATCCAAAAGAAGGATTTCCGGATTTGCCATCAGCGCTCTGCCGATAGCCAGCATCTGCTGTTCGCCGCCGCTCAGAGTTCCGGCAAGCTGTCCGCTGCGCTCTTCAAGGCGCGGAAACAGCGCATAAATCCAATCCAATGTTTTTCGGACACGCTCCGGGTCATTGGATGTGAACGCTCCCAGATTCAGGTTTTCCCTGACCGTGAGCGTTCCAAAAACCCGCCTGCCTTCGGGAGACTGGCTGATGCCTTCCCGTACAATCTTGTTGGCGGGGAGTTTGTGCAGGGCTTTTCCCCTGAAGAGAATTTCGCCCATAGAAGGCTTGACTAATCCGCTGACGGCAAGCAGTGTGGTGGATTTTCCCGCGCCGTTTGCGCCCAGAATGGTAACGATTTCGCCTTCATCCGCACAGAGGTTCGTGCCGTGAATGACTTCCACATTGCCGTATTTCACATGAAGATTTTTTATCTCAAGGAGCATATCTTCCAACCTCGCATTTTTTGTCGGCTTCGGAAATAAAAGTTCTCATACAGACATTTTTATTTCTCGCAAAGGGCGCAAAGGACGCAAAGAAAAAAGAAAGGGGGTATTATTAAATGCAGGTCGGACACTTTGTTTCTGTCTTTTTTCCTTTGCGCTCTCTGCGTCCTTTGCGAGAGATTCAGACGCTTACTTCCGCTCTTCAATCCGCATCTTCTGTTCCCAGATAGGCTTCGATGACCTTGGGATTGACTTTGATCTCATCGGGGCTGCCCTCGGCGATTTTACTCCCGTATTCAATGACGACCAACTTATCGCAGGCTTTCATCACCAGACTCATGTCGTGTTCGATGAGCAGAATAGTAATGCCTCTTTCCCGAATGTTTTGAATCAGTTCTATCAGACTGTCAGTTTCCTGCTCGTTCATGCCCCCGGCAGGCTCGTCCAAAATCAGCAGACGGGGACCTGTGGCAAGCGCGCGGGCAATCTCCAGAAGCCGCTGATTTCCGTAGGAAAGATTTTTTGCCGACTGTCCGGCTTCGTGGCGGAGACGCACAAATTCCAGTTCTTTTATCGCAAGTTCAACAGCCTGTTCTTCTTCTTTTTTCTGGCTCTGGGTGTGAAACATGCCGCCGAAGATGCCGGACTGCATACGGCAGTGGCAGCCTGCCAGCACATTTTCCAGCACGGACAGGTTCTGAAACAGCCGTATGGTCTGAAAGGTGCGGGCAATCCCCAATGAGACAATGCGATGTGTTAGAAGCCCTGCAAGTGATTTTCCGTCAAAAATAATCTCCCCTTCGTCGGGGCGATAATTTCCTGTGATCAGATTGAACACCGTTGTTTTTCCCGCGCCGTTGGGTCCGATCAGCCCCATCACCGATTTTTCTTCCACTTCAAAGGAGACATTGTTTACGGCAGTTAATCCCCCGAATCTCTTGGTCAGATGTTTTAAAGTCAGAATCTCCACGATGATTCCTTTATGCCAGTGTATGGTTTTGAATCAGATATTCCAATTTAGATTTCTGAGCTTCCGTCAGTTCGCCGAACTGTACGCCGCATCGCCTGACCGGGAATAATTTTGAGGCGGATTCACCGGTCATTTCAGCGTCCGAAACAGTTTTGAAAGGCATTTTGTCTATGTAAACAAGCTGCTGGCTGTACAAAATATCCAATTCAAATGACTCGCTCGGGCGTTTTCCGTTTGAGATATACCGAAATGCAAGCCCGCCTTCACTCACATCTATGACCGATCCCATGATATTTAACGGCTCGCCGAGAAGCGCAACGGTTCCTTCCCGCGCTTTGTACCGTCTGTTTCTTCTTCTCTCAATGTCTTGCATACAGAAAATTCTTTTTCCGGTTGTTAAAGTTGAAAAGCGTATGATTTTGAATCAGATATTCCAACTGAGATTTCTGAGTTTCCGTCAGTTCGCCGAACTGTACGCCGCATCGTCTGAGGGGAAATATTTTTGAAGCGGATTCACCGGGCATTTCAGTGTCCGAGACGATGATGAAAGGCATTTTATCTATGTAAACAAGCTCATGGCTGTATAAAATATCCAATTCAAATGACTCATTCGGTCGTTTTCCGTTTGCGATATACCGAAATGCAAGCCCCTCTTTGCTCACATCTATGACCGATCCCATTAAGTTTAAAGGTGTGCCGAGAAGCAGCGCAACGGTTCCGTCCTGCGCTCTGTATCGCCTGTTTCTTCTTCTTTCAATGTCTTGCATACAGGAAATTCTTTCTCCGGCTGTTAAAGTTAAAAGTTGAAAGTCAGATTTTTCCGTGTTCAGGCAGAACTGCGGGCAGAGTAGAGCGGGTTTTAAACCCGCTTTACTGAATCCTCCGCAGAACGGGTTTGAACACGTTTTAGTGAGATTCTTCGCTGCGCTCAGAATGATATTTCCGAATCACTGTTTTTGCACCGCTACCGAAATGTGAACAAGCGCTTATCAAATTTGTCTCACGATTTTTCAAGCGCATCGGCAGTTTCCTGAATCTGCCGCCATGCCTCACGGACATGACGTTCTTCCGTGTAGGTCTGAGCAATACAGAATCGGATAATATATTGATTTTTCAGCAGGGTATGTGTCAGATACAGTTTTCCGCTTTGATTGAGTTTTTCTACCAACTTCTGATTGAAGGCATCGCCGGCTTTGTGGCGGAAACAGACCAGATTCAGCGGCGCGGGCGCGGCAAGCTCAAATCGCTCATCTGCCTGAACCCATTTGACGAAATTCTGCGCCAGTTCTACATGCTGCCGGACGTGGCGGCGCAATCCTTCCACGCCGTAGTGACGGATCACAAACCAGAGTTTCAGGGAGCGGAAACGCCTGCCGAGGGGAATATGCCAGTCGCGGTAGTCTATGACCGCGCCCGATTCGGTTGCCTTGTTTTTCAGGTATTCCGGAAGGATACTCAGGGTTTTGATCAAAGCTGCCCGATCTGCAACAAAAAAGCAGTCGCAGTCAAAATTGGTGAACATCCATTTGTGCGGATTGAAGCAATAGCTGTCTGCAAACTCAAGCCCTTCGTGGATATGGCGGTATTCGGGGCAAATCGCCGCAGTGCCGGACATTGCCGCATCTACATGAAGCCAGAGTCCTTCCTGCTTGCATAATCGCCCGATTTCCGCAACCGGGTCTATGGCGTTGGAAGAAGTCGTGCCGACAGTGGCGCAGACAAAGCAGGGAATCAGCCCCGCGTCCCTGTCTTTCCTGATTTGCGAGGCAAGCACGTCAGGGCGCAGCGCGAATTTTTCATCCACTTCAATGACTCGGAGATTATCGCTGCCGAATCCCGCGACTTTCACGCCTTTTTCAACTGAGGAATGTGTTTGCGAAGAGGTATAGACAACGAGGCGTCCGGTGCATCCGACGCGGTTGCTTTCATAGCCGGTTGCCCGCTCGCGTGCCGCCAAGAGCGCGCAGAGCGCCGCGCCCGAAGCCGAATCCTGAATCACGCCCCCGCCGGCGCTGTCTGATTTGAATTTGCCGGGCAGCCCGATCATGTCCGCCATCCAGTCCAAGACATGTGTTTCCAATTCTGTGCAGGCGGGGCTTGTCGCCCAGAGCATTCCCTGTACGCCGAGACCCGCGGAAAGCAGTTCGCCGAGAATCGCCGGACAGGAGGCATTTGCCGGAAAAAATGCAAAGAAATTAGGCGATTGCCAGTGAGTAATCCCGGGAAGAATGAGCGTATTCACATCTTTGAGGATGGCTTCAAATGCCTCGCCGTGAACGGGCGGCTGTGAAGGCAGCGACGCGCGCAGTTGGCCCGGTTCCGCACGGGACAAAACCGGAAACGACTCGATATTTTCATAGTAATCAGCGATCCAGTCCACCACTGCCCTTCCGTATTTGCGAAATTCTTCGGGGCTCATGTGGAAACTCTTTTTTTCAGACATTTATCCTCCTGTGAATCCCTATCCTGCCGCTTGTCCGAGTTAAAAAACTCGGCATGTCCTTTGATTTGACTTTTTTTCCAAAAATATTCGTCTATATATATCTTAATCTTAATTAAAAAGCAAGCCTTGTTTTCTGTTCTTTTTTGCCTTCGGGGCAAGATTGTCAATGAAGATTTTTAAATAAATTTGTATAATCAACTTGTTATATTCAAATGAGGGCTTGTGGAGTTTTTTATAATATCCTGATAACTATCTCATTTCGAGAGCGAAGCGGGAAATCTGAGATTCCTCACTTGCATTTTCTGATCAAATTGAATTTGATATATGGGGACACGTCGTCGGCGTGTCCCTGCCAGTTAAATTTTCAGCAGATTCGCTGCATTGACGCCGCAAATCCGCTCTATATCCGGCTTTGACAGACCGGCTTGTTCAAATTCTTTAAAATATCGTGACGGCTTTAAGAGCGGAAAATCCGTGCCGAAAAGAATTTTGTCCGTACCGGCGAGCGATTTGGCAAGCGGATAGATTTCAGGAACATAGAGAAAAGGCGATGCAGCCGTATCAAACCAGACATTTTTCAGATTTTCTCTGACTTCTTTTTTCAGCAGATTGAAAAAAAAGATGCCCCCGCCCCAGTGGGCAAAGACAATTTTATTTTCCGAAAATTCTTTTGCAAGACTGTAAATCTGTGCAAGCGTGTTCGGCGTTTTGCCCGGATAGGCATGTCCCACCGGCTCATTGGTGTGAATCAGAATCGGCATGTCTTTTTTCCGGCAAATCTCCATGATCGGCGAAAGCTTTTTTCGGGCTTCTTCGTCAATTCCGGATTGATAAAAAGCAAGTTCGCCCACGCCCGAAAGTCCGGCGTCAAGACATCGTTCTGTCTCTGAAACCGCATCATTGCTGAAAGCATCAAAGCAGCAAAAGCCGATAAGGCGATCCGGGTATTTCTGCACGACTTCCATGATATAATCGTTTTCTTTTTTGAATATTTCCGAATGTTTCCATGGGAAGTTGAACACGACGGACATGTCCACGCCCTGCTCATCCATTACCGCGATGATGTCTTCCGCGCTGACGAGCTTTGATTTGGGCGAATCGTACAAAAGTTTGAAAGCAGGTTCTGAGGGAAAATATTTTTCCCTGTTTTCACGAACCGCTTTGGAATAAATATGGGTATGAAAATCAATTATCATGCCTGTTTCTCCATTCTTTGGCAGTGGTATAAATGTAGTGATTCTAAAATGTTATTTTGAGCTTTTCTTATAGCTGAAAGTATTCAGTTTTTGCGTACCTCCGGTCAGATACTGACCGAGCAGATTTTTAACAGTTTCAGTATGTTTTCCGAAAATTTCCGCTGCCTGCTCGATACCGGCTTCTATACCGTCAGTATTATAAGCAACTTATAATATTGCCGTAAACCTGAATTTCAGTCTGAGGTCTTTCTGAGAGTCTCTGTAGTCCTGAAGCTGTTTTATATCTTTTTCATAAAAAATACAATTAGATAAGTTCATAACATCCTCCGAAAACGAAATTTTTAAAATTCAGAGAGAATATATACGCAAAAAATATTCCATAAAAAACCAAAGTCGTTTTTCTATATTTTTTATATTTGAAATATCAATATAATTAATATGATATTCATCATTAGTTCTATACCGCTATCAAATATTTTTCGGACAGAAATATCAATGAAGACTACTCTTCGTATTTTCTATTTTCAAATACCAGCAGCAGCCCCCCGCCAAGCGCAATAAAACCGCTGATTCCAAACAGGGCAAAGGAGCCGAAAGATTCATACAGGAAGCCGTTCATGAAAAACCCGACAGTCATGCCCAGCCCGTAAGTTACGGCATTGTTGACAGCCTGCCCCGTGGTCTTTGCCTCCGCCGGCGTCAGCGAGTCAATATACAGAATGCTGGCGACATGGAAAGTTCCGTAAGTAATCGCATGAAAAAGCTGAGAAATCAGAATGATAACCGGCGATGCGGCAAAGAACAGTATGAACCATCGCAAGCCCGCAACCGCAAAGGAAAATATCAGCACATTTTCAATGGAAAAACGTCTGAATATTTTGTCCGAATGAATCATGACGAGAATTTCGGAAAGAGACGCCAGCGCCCATGCCATGCCGATAAATGTACTTCCGCAGCCTGCTTTTTCAAGGTGGATGGAAAAAAAACCGTAGTATGTTCCGTGACTGACCAGCATGAGAAACGCGCTGATCAGAAAAAATATGACTCGCTTTCTTTTTTCCGGTCCCCATATCTCAGACCATGCACGCGATATTTTCTCGGAGCGGACCCGCACAGCCGCGGGAATTTGAAGCGAGAGCATCGCCTGTATCACTGATCCCGCAAGGATCAGCGCAAGAATAATGTCTATCGAGTAAAGAGAAATGATTTTGCCCAGCAGGAGAGAAACCGCGATAAACGCCGCAGAACCCCAGACCCGAACCCTTCCGTAGCTTTTTTTGCGGTCCCCGAGCAAATCCATCGTAAATGCTTCCAGAAAAGAGATAATCGGCGCGTGAAATGCTTCATAACATACCGTAATCATAAGCATAGAATAGAAATCATCCGTAAAGAGATAAAAGACCCATAAGCCTGCGCTGACAAAATTGGCGAGAATATAAATCGGTCGCCGGCTCTGAAAGCGGTCTGCGAGTCTTCCCCAGATCAGGGGAAACAAAAGCATTGCCAATGTTCGGAAAGCAGAGAGCATCCCTATCTGAAAGCCGTTGAATCCGAGATGATAGCAGTAAAGATTGAAATAGGGAAGCGAGACGCCCAATATGCCGAAATATAAAAAATATTGGGTGCTTATAATTGTTTTAAATGAAATGCCGTTATTTTTTTGCATGGTTGTATTTTTCATCGCGCCGGGCATCTGATACCAATTCGCTTTCAAAAACTGTGTTATCCGTAAAACCGCTTTTCAAGCGGTTTCAGCGGTTTGAAAAACCGCTTTACGATATGAAA
>JAIFKL010000012.1 GCA_020049595.1 Desulfobacteraceae bacterium | reverse complement strand
TCCTGTTTATCTTCTGCACGGAGGCTGTTCTGAGTAAAACGAGTTTTCAACTCGTTTTCTGTTTATCTCTGCACGGAGGCTCTGAGTAGAACGAGTTTTCAACTCGTTTTCTGTTTATCTTCTGCACGGAGGCTGTTCTGAGTAGAACGAGTTTTCAACTCGTTCCCTGTTTATCTCTGCACGGAGGCTATTTTTAACTTTTAACTTTTTATATACCATTAAGGAGACAGAATGATGACAAAAAACAAGCCGGTCGCCATTTTTGTACTGGCGGCATTTCTTTTTCTGGGCATGACGGGGTGTTCGAGTTTGGAATCCAAAGACGGAAATATGATTTCCCGGATTCTTCAGAGAGATACCAAGGGAACATCTCCCATGTATCGGGATTTCGGAGATGTTCTGATTCCCGGCGATCTGAAAGTTGACAATGACTCGTCTTTTATCTATCAGACTCCCGGTTTTGCCGGGGGCGTTCTGGCATTAAAAGGCAGGGTGGATCTGCTTTCTCTGATCAGCTTTTTTGAGACCAATATGTCCAAAGACAACTGGAAAAAAGTCAGCGCGTTCAAATCTCCCCGCAGCATCATGCTCTTTCATAAAGAAAACCGATGGTGCGTGATCAGTATGTCCGAGGGAAGATTCAGCACTTATGTCGAGATATGGGTCGCACCGACCATCACAGAGACCGGCGTTGAAAAAAACGAAGGGCTTTATAAATTGGACTAATAGAATTGAGACTTCGACAAGCTCAGTCTGACGACGTTAGACTGAGCTTGTCGAAGTCAAGGTGATTTGAGAATGAAAACCGGCATTAAGAATAAAAACATCATATTGGGCGTATGCGGCGGCATTGCGGCATACAAAAGCGTGGAACTCCTGCGGCTTCTCAAGAAACAAGGCGCGGATGTCCGGGTCATCATGACGAAAAATGCCCTTGAATTTGTGGGTCCCATGACATTTGAGGCATTGTCCGGCCATGCGGTATGCAAAGACCTTTTTGCAGACACAGACGACGCTTCCATCAAACATATTGAATGGGCATCAGCGGCAGATGCTGTGGTGATTGCGCCTGCCACTGCCAACATTATCGGGAAATGTGCAAACGGCATCGCTGATGATGCGCTGAGTACCTTCATGCTCGCGGTGACATCGCCGGTGCTGCTCTGTCCTTCCATGAATACAAATATGTATCTGAGCCGTCCCGTCCAAAAGAATCTGGAGACGCTCGCATCTTACGGATATGTTATTGCAGAGCCGGGCGCGGGAGAACTTGCCTGCGGTACCAGCGGCCCCGGGCGGCTTCCGGATCCGCCGGAGATTTTGGACAGGCTGACAGGCTGTCTTACTCCCAAAGACCTGAAAGACAAAAAAATATTAATCACGGCAGGCCCCACGCGTGAAGCCATTGATCCGGTGCGATTTATCAGCAATCCCTCCTCCGGCAAGATGGGCTATGCGGTTGCAAGAGCCGCGGAACACAGGGGCGCAAGCGTTGTGCTGATTACCGGACCCGTGAATCTGCCGGACCCGATGAATGTCACTGTGGTAAAAGTCACCAGCGCGCAGGAAATGGCATCAGTTGTGTTTGACTATATGGAACAGTCTGACGTCATTGTTAAAACAGCGGCGGTTTCCGATTTCAGACCCAAAGAGCCGGCAAAGCAGAAAATCAAGAAAGGCGATAAAGATGAGGCAACTTTGTTTTTGGTAAAAAATCAGGATATTCTCAAAGAACTCGGCAGACGGAAAAAAGATCATCAGATACTGGTGGGATTTGCCGCGGAAACAGAAGAATTGGAGCGGAACGCGGGAAAAAAACTTGAGGAAAAGAATCTTGACATGATCGCGGGAAATCTGGTGAACCATCCGGGTTCCGGTTTTGCGACAGATACGAATCAGGTCACGTTGTTTCACCGAAACGGCACAAAAGAGCCGCTTTCGGCTATGGGAAAAGATGAGATTGCACATATTCTTTTAGACCGGGTTTTGGACAAAATTATTCTTTTAGACCGGGTTTTGGACAAAATAAAAGCGCAATTTTAACCGCAGAGAGCGCAAAAAAAAACTTTTCTTTAAGAAAAAAAAATTTCTTTGCGGACTTTGCGTGCTTTGCGAGAAATAAAAAAGTTTCTCGCATCTTATCCTTAGCGGCTTTACGTCGTCCCAAGAAACCATTTCGGTGAAAGATGTCTGTTTATACAAAAAAAAATGTCGCTTCGCTCATCGGAGAAGTCGGGAACTATTTCAGATTCTTAGCCGAAGCCGGATGTCAGGGATTCGACTGTTCGGCCCAAAGCCTTGAAATTCTGAAAAGCTGGGGACATGAGGGAGCAGGTAACAGGGGGCAGGGGGCAGGTAACAGGTTGCAGGTAACAGGTAATCTTGTCCCCTGCGACCTGCAACCTGTTACCTGTCGTCCCCTGCCCCCTGCTCCCTGTAACCTGCTGACTTCCGTTCGCGCCGAACTCGGCAACTGTCGGCGCTGTCCGCTCTCCCAAAATCGGCTTCATCTTGTTTTCGGAGAAGGAAACCCCCAAGCAAAACTTGTATTTGTGGGAGACAAGCCGGGCATCGAAGAAGACCGGAGCGGAAAGCCTTTTCTCGGCGAACCGGGGCAACTGCTCACCAAAATTATCGAAGCCGGAATGAAACTGAGCCGGAATCAGGTTTATATCTGCGATGCCGTGAAATGCCGCCCCCCGGGAGACAGAAACCCCAAGTCTGATGAGATAAACGCGTGTCTGCCTTTTTTCAATCAGCAGATGGCAGCGATAAAACCGGATTTTATCTGCGTGCTGGGAGAAACAGCCGCACAGATATTGCTGAAAACAGACCTGCCCATTTCGCAGCTCAGAGGACAATTTTATGACTACATGGGGATAAAACTTATGCCCACATTTCATCCGGCAGACCTGCTGCGCTATCCTGAAAAAAAACGGGCTGTCTGGGAGGACGTGAAGAAAATATTGAGAATTGAGAATTGAGAAATAATTTCGCATTCGGAGTGCTAAAATGCCTGATTTTATAAGATCAGTTTAGCATCTTTACAGTGCTAAAATTTCGCTTCGCTCCGGTTTTAATAAAATGACGCACTCCGGAAAATTATTTCTCAATTCTCAATTTTTTTACTATGCTGCGAAAAATCATATTCATATTATTGCTGATTCTGCCGATATCGGGCTTGACAGTACAGGAAGATGAATCACCTCGAAAGCTGATTCGTATTGCCTGTATGGCGGATTATCAGCCTTTTACCATGCTGAATGCCAAAAATGAACCCGCCGATTTCAAGCATCCCGACTCGCGGATCAGGCTCACCGCCGCGGAAGAAAACTGGCTGAAAGCGCATAAAAGCATTCGGGTGGGCGTGGGCATCGCGTTTCCGCCCTTTCAGTATATTGCAGAAGACGGAACCTTTCAAGGCATGGCTTCGGACTATATCCGAATACTGAATGAACGCCTTGATCTGCATCTGGAAGTGGCGGACACGCTGATATGGCCTCAGGTCATTGAGCGCGCCAAAGAACGGAAAATTGACATGCTTGCCTGCGTGTCTCCGACGCCGGAGCGTGAGGCTTATATGAGTTTCACCCGCCCCTATCTTTCTTTTCCCATTGTGATTATCACACGGAAAAATGCGCCCTTTATCGGAAGTCTGGAAGACCTCCACGGCAAAAAAGTGGCGATTGTCCGGGAACTCTTTCCCCAGGAAGCGATGAAACAGGATCACCCCACGATTATTCCTTATATCGCCAGTTCCACGCTGGAGGCATTGGAATCTGTTTCACTCGGCAAATCCGACGCATATATCGGTAATCTGGTTGCTGCCAGTTGGCTGATTCACAAACACGGGCTGGCAAATCTCAAAGTCGCCGCGCCCACAACGTATAACAATGTCGGTCTTTGTTTTGCGGTGAGAAAAGACTGGCACCAACTGCTCGCCGTCATCAGCAAAGGACTTGATTCCATCACTCAGGAAGAACATGACGCCATCCGTCAGAAATGGATTCCGGTCCGTTTTGAACACGGCATTGATCCGCAATATATCCGCACCATGTCAATTGAGATCGGCGCAGTCCTGATCGTGATTTTCTGTGTGATATTTTTATGGAATGCACAGATCAGGCGCAGAGAAGAACGGTTCCGGGGACTGACCGAACACGGCACGGACATTATTCAGGCATTTACAAAAATCGGCAAGATTGTTTATCAAAGCCCTTCCCACACGAAAATTCTCGGATATGAGCCTGAGGCTTTGCTGGGAAAGAACACTTTTGCGCTTTTCCATGAAGCGGATCTGCCCCGATGGGAAAATATTTTTTCCGCTTTGCTGAAAGGAGAGGAAGCTCAGACCTTTGTGCATCGGATTCGGCATAAAGAAGGGCATTATCTGTATTTTGAATCCGTCTGCGTCAACCTTCTGAACAACAAAGCGCTCAGGGCGATTGTCATCGCCGCCCGCGATATTACGGAACGGCGGATAGCCGAAGAAAAATTCCGTGTGCTTTTCGAGTATTCTTCCGACGCGCATCTTATTTATGACGATTCCGGCATTGTCGCGTGCAATGAGGCGGCGCTGCGGGTTTTGGGCTGTGTGCGCCGGGATCAGATATTCGGGCTGCATCCTTCGGTATTGTCGCCGGAAACACAGCCCGACGGCGCATCTTCTGTGGAAAAACATTTCGAGATGGATAATATTGCCCGAAAACAGCAGCATCACCGCTTTGAGTGGATTCATCGGAAAATGAACGGTCAGGTCTTTCCCGCAGAAGTGACGCTCACGCCCGTGAGCTTCGGCGGAAAACCCGCGCTCCTTGCGGTATGGCATGATCTCACAGAACACCGCCGCGCGGAAGAAATCATCAGGAAAAATGAGGAAAGATACAGAAATCTTTTCAATACCGCATTGGTGGGACTTTACCGTATCCGTCTGGACGGTTCCGAAGTGCTTGCGGCAAATCCCGCGGCTGCCGGAATATTCGGTTACGAAGCAGATGAGGACTATCTTACAAATTTTGTTCAGGATTTTTATTTAGACTCGGATCGGGGTGAGCAACTTCGCCGGCTGCTTGAAGAAAAAGGAAAAGTTGACGGTTTTGAGATGCGGATCAGAGACCGTAAAGGAAACGTCAAATATATCTCCGTCAGTGCGGTGCTTTATCCGGATAAAGAATATATTGAAGGCGTTATCATTGACATTACCGAGCGCAGAAAAGCCGGCGAACAAATCCGGAAGCTCAATGAATTTCGTGAAATCATTATTGACAACGCCAATGTAATGGTCAGCGTGTTAGACAGCGCAGGAAATTTTATTGTGTGGAACAAAGCTGCGGAACGGGTCACCGGCTATTCCCGTGAAGAAGTTCTGGGTCATAACAAACTGTGGGAATGGATTTATCCGGATGCCTCCTATCGTGAAAAAATCAGGACTGAATATCTGCACGAGCTGAAGGGAGTCGCCGAAAATGATCTGCACTTCATGCTGCGGACCAAAAACGGCGGATACAGAACCGTTGCCGTGTATCCCAGACAACTGAGAGATGAAAAGGGACAGCCTGCCGGGGTCATCAATGTGGCTTTTGATGTGACCGAGGAAAAGCGGGCAATCGGGGAACTGAAAAAAGCCAAAGCTTATGCTGAGGAACGAAGTCAGGCCGCAGACATCGCCAATCGGGCTAAAAGCGAATTTCTGGCAAATATGAGCCATGAGATTCGGACGCCCATGAATGCCGTTATCGGCATGACAGAACTGACGCTCCTGACGGAACTGACCGCGGAGCAGAAAGAACATTTGCAGATCGTGAGAGATTCTGCCGGACATCTGCTTGAAATCATTAATGACATTCTTGATTTTTCCAGAATAGAATCCGGAAAGATCACACTTGAACATATTGACTTTGATCTTGAGAAAATGTTGCAGCGGGTGATGCGTACTTTTTCTTTTCAGGCTGAGAAAAAAGGGCTTTGTCTGACCCTGAATCAGTCCGGGAATGTTCCCCGCATTGTCAGGGGAGACCCGCTGCGGCTCCGGCAGGTTCTGGTCAATCTGTTGAGCAACGCGTTCAAATTCACAGAACACGGCAAAATCACGGTGAATGCGGAATGTCTGATGCACAAGCCATCGGGACAGATCATTCTTTCCTTTTCGGTTGCAGATACGGGCATCGGCATTCCCGAAAACAAACAGGAAAAAATTTTTGAAAGTTTTACGCAGGCAGAAGCATCTGTGGGCAGAAAATACGGCGGATCGGGGCTGGGGCTTGCAATATGCAGACAGCTTGTAACGCTGATGGGCGGTTCGATTCTGGTGGAAAGCAAACCGGGTGTCGGAAGCACCTTTTCATTTTCCGGGGTGTTTGAACCGGGAGACGAGAGCAGAATTGAAGAAAATGTGTCTGAAAATTTCTCACAAAAACCGAGCAGAAGCATCAGAGCAATAAAAATTCTGCTGGCTGAGGACAATGAAATCAACGCGGCAGTTGCCCGAAAGTTTCTGGAGGGGCTGGGGCATAGTGTTATTGTTGCCGGCAACGGAAAAGAAGTGATTCGGATGTTTTCTGAAAGTCATTTTGATCTGATTCTCATGGATGTGGAAATGCCTGAAGTAAACGGAATTGAAGCCGCACGGCGGATTAGGGAGAGGGAGGCGGGGCAGGTTACAGGGAACAGGTTACAGGTTACAGGGGACAGGGAACAGGTTACAGGGGACAGGGAACAGGTTACAGGTTACAGGGGAGATGAGGACCAGCAACCTGCCCCCTGCCCCCTGCCCCCTGCCACCTGCGTCCCCATCATCGCCATGACAGCCCATGCGCTGGCCGAGTTCAAAGAAAGATGCGAGACGGCGGGGATGAACGATTTCGTGACCAAACCTGTGGATTTCAACGAACTGAATGAAGTCATTGAAAAGCATATTGCAAATCATCAGCCTGCGGTCCCGTCTTTATCCGAGGACAGTCCGGCGGCGTCCGCGACAGGAGATGAAAGTATTCTTAATAATATTCTTAATAAAAATGAGGCATTAAAACGATTCGGCGGAAATGAGATGCTTCTGAGAAAGACCTGTTCCATTTTTGCCAAAGGCACGCCGGAAATGATAAAGAATTTACGGGATGCTGTCCGTAAAAACGATTTTCGGACAATAGCGATTCATTCCCATCAGTTTAAGAGTACCTGCGGGCTTATCGGTGCGGAGACCTGCCGACAGCTTGCGGTTCAGTTGGAACAGGCGGCAAAAGCAGAGCAGTCGGAGCAGATTCCGCTCTTGTCCGAAGCGCTTGAGAAGGAACTGAATAAGGTCATGGAAATGATAGAATTGAGAAGTAATCACTTCTCATTTCTCAATAAGGAAAAATACAGTCTATAAATTTCTTGATTTTTATAGATAAAAGATATTTTTCTGACTTGTCATAAACATAGATATGGAAAACGATATGTCGGATGTTGCAGAAAAAAAGACGCTGAGAAGCGTAAAGAAGAAACTCAGAGGACTGAGCAGAGCGCAGTACGGCACGCTGAAAGAGAGAACATCGGCTTCAAAAAATCTTTACAATCAGGCACTTTATGCGGTCAGGCAGGCATATCTGCTGACAGGAGAGTACCTGAATTATAACGCAGTTGACAGACTGATGAAAGAAACCCTCAATCTTGAGGGAAAAATCAATTACCGTCTGATGAAGGCGCAGACGGCACAGCAGACACTGAGACGGCTGGATACGAATTACAAATCTTTCTTCCGGCTGCTCAAAGCCCGTCCCGATATGAATCCGGGGCCGCCGAAATACATCAGGAAGGAACGGCACAACGTCCTTTATCCGAAACAGTCTTTTCAGACAAAGGACGGACACGCTGTTATTGAAAAAGGCCTGTCTGTAAAGATTCCCCGCTTCATAGCGGACAAAAGGATTGTTCAGATCGAGATTGTTCCGAAATTCAGATGTTTCGAGGCTGTGTTCGTTTATGAGGATGACAGGGAATATGAACAGGCGGACGCCGGCGGCGGAACAATGGCTGTAGATTTGGGACTGGACAATCTTGCGGTCTGCACCACTGACGGCGTGATAAAACCCTTTGCGGTTGACGGCAGAAAACTCAAATCGGTCAGTCAGTATTACAATAAGCGGATGTCGGAGATGAAATCGGCTCTTGACCGTCAGAGACCGGGCGCAAAATGGTCGGCGTCTCTGCAAAACCTTACGGACAGCCGCAGCCGCAGAGTCGGCGATTATCTTCACAAAGCGAGCGCTGCAATCGTCGGTATCTGCGCCGAAAACGGCATTTCCGAAATCGTGATCGGAAATGTTTCGGAGGCGGTGAACGGCATTGATCTGGGAAAGCGGACAAATCAGAATTTTGTGAGCATAGCACTCGGTCAGTTTGTATCGAAAATCAGGTACAAGGCTGAGTCGCGGGGCATAAAAGTCGCCGTGACAGACGAGAGCTATACAAGCAGAGCAAGTTTTGCCGACAATGATCCGATGCCTGAAAAATATGATGCCGGAACAAAGCACAGCTTCAGAGGGAAGCGCATTCACAGGGGTCTTTACAGATCGGAAAACGGACTTCTGATCAACGCCGATGTCAACGCTTCTTACAACATTTTACGCAAAAGTAAGCCTGAGTTCACCTTTTCAGAATTAAAAAGAAAAGTGAAGGAGGGGGTAGCGGGCTGGCTTCACCCGTGTTCACGGTTAAAGGTGATATGATGTCAGTAATTATCAATAATTGTCAACAAAAATGCAGCCTGTCTGAAATATCTTCGGAATCAATCATTGAAGTTTCTGCGCCCTGCCGCATTGACATGGGCGGCACGCTTGATATTCGTACTTTTTATTATCCGCTGCGGCATCTGAAACCCTGTACTTTCAACATTGCGCTGAATCTGAGAACGCGGGTGCGGATTTCTCCCTATCATAAAGGCAGGATAAAGATTTCTTCAAAAGG
>JAIFKL010000227.1 GCA_020049595.1 Desulfobacteraceae bacterium | reverse complement strand
TTTAAACCCGTTCTACAGGCAACACGGGGAAGCAGATTTAGAACATGCCCGCGGCCTTCAGCAGAGTAAAACGGGTTTTAAACCCGTTCTACAGGCAACACGGGGAAGCAGATTTAGAACATGCCCGCGGCCTTCAGCAGAGTAAAACGGGTTTTAAACCCGTTCTATAGGCAACACGGGGAAGCAGAGAGAACATGCCCGCGGCCTTCAGCAGAGTAAAACGGGTTTTAAACCCGTTCTACAGGCAACACGGGGAAGCAGAGAGAACATGCCCGCGTGTTTTGCACTTCATCCGCATGTTTTCAAACCGGAGGCAGTATGATAGGAAAAAAAACAAAGATGGGGCCGATCTCCACTTTTCTGGGATACGGTTCCGCAATAGAGGGAACAATCGAGTTTCAGGGCACCATCAGATTGGACGGAAATGTCAGGGGCAAAATTACCAGTAACGGCGGCACGGTTATCATCGGGGAAAAAGCGGTTATCAACGCGGATATCATTGTGGACGGTGCCGTTATCATGGGAGAGGTCAACGGGACCATAGATGCAAAGGAAAAGATTGAAGTGTATCCGCCGGGCCGCGTGATCGGCGATATTCAGGCACCGATCATTTCCATTGACACCGGCGCGGTTTTCAACGGAAGCTGCGGCATGAAATCTCAGGTGATTACCCCTAAGAAACCGGCGGATTCATCTAAAAAGCTTTCTGTTAATGATGAGCCGAAAAGAAAATAATATTTTTTAAAAAACCTTTGACAAAATGTTCATTACGGTGTTACAAACCCCGAAATATCGGAGGAAGTGTATCCTGATTTATGAGAGGATGCGGCATATCAATTAACTGAATTAACACTTTTTTTAAAAAACGGAGGACGTTTTATGGTAAATGTTGACGGGTCTATTTTTATTCAGATTGTTAACTTTCTTTTCCTGATATGGATACTGAATGTGATTCTGTACAAACCTGTCCGAAATGTCCTGCTTCAGAGAAAAGGGAAGATTGCGGGGCTTGAAAACGATATCGGAACCTGTTCCGAAGAATCAAAGAAGAAAAAAGAAGCCTTCTCTTCCGGAATCAAAGAAGCCAGAACTGAGGGCTTGAAAGAAAAGAACGCACTGTTGGCTGCTGCTGCAAACGAAGAAAAAGAAATGATTCGCAAAATCAATGAAAAAGCTGCCGCTGAAATGTCAGCGCTGCGGGAAAAAATTGCAAAAGATGCAGATGAAGTCAGAGCTTCTCTGCTGAAAGAGGTGGATGTTTTTGCAAAAGATATCGGTTTGAAAATCTTAGGGAGGGTTGTGTAAATGAAATTTGATTTTTTTGAAAGCAAGGATGCAGCTTCTTTCCGCAAGACATGGATACTTGCTTTCGCTATGGCTGCGCTGCTGTCTTTTTTTACCGCAGGGGCGGCGCTGGGCTCCGGCGGCGGGGGCGAACATGAAACAGCGCCTAAAGGCTGGGTTGCCACCGACACCTATCGTGTCATGAATTTTGCCGTTCTGGCGATTGCGCTTTTTTTTCTTTTGAGAAAGCCGGCTGCCGCCGCGCTGGAAAACCGAATAAAAGGCATCAAAGAAGAACTGAGCGAACTGGAAGCAAAGAAAAAAGCAGCAGAAACATCGCTGGCAGAATATAATAAAAAGCTGGCGATGATGGAGCAGGAAGCGGAAAAAATCGTTGCCGAATATATCAGACAGGGCAATGAGGCAAAGGCTCGCATACTGGAAGAAGCCGCTTCTGCGGCAGAAAAACTGGAAGAACAGGCGAAACACAATATTGAGCATGAGTTCAGCCGCGCCCAGGAACAGTTGCAGGCATATATTCTTAAAAAAGCCTTTGTAAAGGCTGAAGAATTGATAAAGAACAGTATCACGTCCGCGGATCAGGACAGATTGGTGGATGAATACCTGAAAAAAGTGGCAGCGTAGAAAAAAACCTCCGTTCCGGCATTCTGATCCAGCAAGTCGGATGCGGAAAAGGAGGTTTTTTAACAGAAAGGCGGTAACGGAGTGAAAAATTTGGCTGTAGCACGGCGTTATGCCAAGGCGCTTCTGCTGATCGGCAAGGAAGACGGCCAGGCTGAGACGTACAGGGAAGAACTTGAGGGATTTTCAATTCTGCTGGCAAAAGAAAAGTCGCTTGAGCGGGCCATCTGCAACCCCCTTTATGAGGCTGCGGGCAGAAAAAAGGTTTTGCAGGCTGTGGTTGAAAAGCTTGAACTGTCAAATATGATGAAGACTTTTCTGCTGCTGCTCTTTGACAAGCGGCGGATCGGGTTTGTAAACGACATCAACAGATTTTATCAGATACTGGCAGATGAATTCAGGGGGATTGCCAGAGCCAGTCTGGTTTCGGCTGCTGAACTTTCAGAGGAAACCGTTGAAAAAATTCGTATGTCCCTTTCAAAAATGACCGGCAAGGATGTCCGTCTTGAAATTGAACAGGATGCCGGGCTGATAGGGGGAATTGTTACCCGGATAGGGGACCTTGTTTTGGACGGGAGTATCAGAACTCAATTACTCAACATGAGAGAATCGTTAAAAAGGGGTGAGGGTATCTAATGGAATTAAGAGCTGAAGAGATAAGTCAGATTATTAAGGAACAGATCAGAGATTACGACAAAAAAGTCGAACTCAGTGAGACCGGGGTGGTTTTGTCCGTGGGTGACGGCATTGCCCGTGTTTACGGTCTGGAAAAAGTCATGGCGCTGGAACTGGTTGAGTTTCCGGGCGGGATTCTGGGATTGGTGCTGAATCTGGAAGAAGATAATGTGGGTATTGCGGTCATGGGTGAAGATATCCACATCAAAGAAGGCGATATTGTCAAACGCACGGGCAGAATCGCACAGGTGCCGGTGGGTGAGGCGGTTCTCGGACGCGTGGTCACGGCAATGGGCGAGCCGATTGACGGAAAAGGCCCCATTGACGCCAAAGAATTTTCCCGTGTGGAAATGGTTGCGCCCGGCGTTATTGCCAGAAAAAGCGTGCATGAACCCTGTTATACGGGTCTGAAAGCGATTGACGCGATGACGCCGGTTGGCAAAGGACAGCGTGAACTGATCATCGGCGACCGCCAGATCGGCAAAACAGCCGTTGCCATTGATGCGATTCTTGCCCAGAAAAACACAGAAGTCTTCTGCATTTACGTTGCCTGCGGACAGAAAAAATCAACGGTTGCCCAGGTGGTGGCAGTGCTTGAAAAACACGGCGCCATGGAATACACCACCGTGGTTGCGGCATGTGCCAGCGACCCTGCCACCTTGCAGTTCATCGCGCCTTATGCCGGATGCGCCATGGGCGAATATTTCCGGGACAGAGGCAAACACGCGCTGATTATATATGACGACCTTTCCAAACAGGCTGTGGCATACCGTCAGGTATCCCTGCTGCTGAGACGTCCCCCGGGTCGTGAGGCATTTCCGGGCGACATTTTCTACAATCACTCCCGATTGCTGGAACGCTCGTCAAAACTGTCGGACGACGCACCGAGCCTGAATCCCCAGTTTAAAGCCGGCGCGGGTTCACTGACCGCACTTCCCATTATCGAAACCCAGGCCGGCGACGTGTCCGCCTACATTCCCACCAATGTTATCTCCATTACCGACGGTCAGATATATCTTGAACCGAGCCTTTTCTTTGCAGGCGTGAGACCCGCCATCAACGTGGGTCTGTCGGTTTCCCGGGTCGGGGGCGCGGCGCAGGTCAAAGCCATGAAACAGGTGGCAGGCACACTGCGGCTTGATCTTGCCCAGTATCGGGAACTGGAAGCCTTTGCCGCTTTCGGAAGCGATCTGGACAAATCCACCCAGCGCCAGCTTACAAGAGGCGCCAGATTGGTTGAAATCCTGAAACAGCCTCAGTATCAGCCCCTGTCCATGGAAAAACAGGTGACAATTCTCTACGCAGGCACCCGGGGATTTCTGGATAAATATCCGATTGATGTTTTGGCAAAATATGAGGCGGGTCTCTATGCTTTCATTGAAAGCAGACATCCGCAGCTTTTCAAAGACCTTGCAGATAAAAAACAGATCACCGAGGATTTGGACAAACTGATGACAAAAGCCTTGAACGAGTACGATCAGGAATTCAAGGATACGATAAAGTAAAAAGGACTGACCTCGTATGGCGACGTTAAAGGATGTCAAAACAAAGATAGGCGCTGTAAAAAAGACCAAGCAGATCACGAAGGCAATGAACATGGTGGCGGCTTCGAGACTCCGAGGCGCTCAGTCCAAAATGGAGGCTTTCCGCCCATATACCGCAAAATTTGCCGAAGTTCTGGGAAGTCTGGCGGAAAAATGCGGAGAAGAAGCAAGTCCCCTGCTGGTTCCCCGTGAGGAAGTGAAAAAGATAAATGTGGTGCTTTGCACTTCAGACAGAGGGCTGTGCGGCGGGTTCAACACCAACCTGATGACAAAAGCCGAAAATTTCCTGAAAGAAAAACACAATGCCGAGGTTTCATTTACAAATTTCGGGAAAAAAGGGCGGGCCTGGTCCCGCAAAAAACATTTTCCGATTGCAGATGAATATATCGGTGTTGTCGGGGGCAGTTTCGGATTCAGCATTGCGGTATCTGCGGGCAGAAAACTGATTGACGGATTTCTCGAAGGACAGTATGACGAGGTTTGGGTGATCTATTCGGAATTTGTGAGCATGGCAAGACAGATACCCGTGGCAAAACAGATTCTTCCGGTACCGCCTATCGTATCGGCAGCGGAAACAGAATCGGAAGACAAGCCTTTTCTGGCAGAGCATATCTGCGAACCTTCAGCCGATGAACTGCTGGGAGAAATGCTTCCGAAAAATGTCTATGTCCAGATTTACAGTGCGCTTTTGGAAACGTCCACCAGTGAACATGCCGCGCGTATGGCTGCTATGGACAATGCAACCAAAGCGTGCAAGGATATGATCGAAAATCTCACACTGGTTTACAATAAGGCTCGGCAGGCAGCTATTACCGCAGAACTGATGGATATTGTCGGAGGCGCCGAAGCCCTCAAAGGCTAAAAATAATTGAGAATTGAGAATTGAACACTTCTCACTTCTCAATTCTCAATTCCCAAACGGAGGTTTAAGTTACAGAATGGAAAATATAGGTAGGATTACACAGGTGATCGGACCTGTTGTTGACGTGGAATTTGAGCAGGGCAAGCTGCCTACGATCCTTACGGCGCTTCTGATCAGCAACCCTGCAATCAGTGATGAGCCGAATAATCTTGTGGTTGAGGTGGCGCAGCATCTGGGCGATAATGTGGTGCGTACCATCGCAATGGATGTTACAGACGGACTGACACGCGGACAGGCAGTCAAAGATACCGGCAGCCCCATTATGATGCCGGTGGGCGCGGCAGGACTCGGACGGGTTCTCAACGTGGTGGGACGCCCCGTGGACGGTCTGGGTCCCATCAGTCAGGAAAAGATGATGCCGATTCACCGCTCCGCTCCCAAATTTACGGAGCAGGACACCAGCGTCCGGGTGCTTGAAACCGGCGTGAAGGTTATTGACCTGCTGGTTCCATTTCCCCGAGGCGGCAAGATGGGAATGTTCGGGGGCGCGGGCGTGGGCAAAACCGTTATCATGATGGAAATGGTTCACAACATCGCCATGCAGCACGGCGGTATTTCCGTTTTTGCCGGTGTGGGCGAGCGGACCCGTGAAGGAAACGACCTGTACCGTGAAATGAAAGAATCAGGCGTTCTTCCCAAAGCCGCGCTGATTTACGGTCAGATGACCGAGCCGCCGGGCGCAAGGGCAAGAGTTGCGCTTTCCGCACTCACGGCTGCCGAGTATTTCCGGGATGAGGAAGGACAGGACGTTCTTATTTTTATTGACAATATTTTCCGTTTCACACAGGCAGGTTCCGAGGTTTCCGCACTTCTCGGACGGATGCCTTCAGCAGTGGGTTATCAGCCCACCCTCGCGGTTGATCTGGGCGAACTTCAGGAACGCATCACCTCCACGACCAAAGGTTCTATTACAGCGGTGCAGTGTGTCTATGTGCCTGCGGACGATTTGACCGACCCCGCGCCCGCGACCACCTTTGCCCATCTGGACGGTACAGTGGTTCTGTCCCGGCAGATTGCGGAGCTGGGCATTTATCCTGCGGTGGACCCGCTGGATTCGACCTCCAGAATTTTGGACGCCTCTTTTATCGGCGAGGATCATTACCGGGTTGCCCGTCAGGTACAGCGGATTCTTCAGAAATATAAAGAACTTCAGGATATTATCGCCATTCTGGGCATGGAGGAACTGTCTGACGAAGATAAGGTCACGGTTGCCCGTGCAAGACGTATCCAGAGATTTCTGTCTCAGCCTTTCCATGTCGCCGAAACTTTTACCGGCATGAACGGTAAGTATGTGAAAATAGAGGATACCATAAGGGGATTCAGAGAAATCTGCGAAGGCAAACATGACGATCTTCCCGAACAGGCATTCTACATGGTGGGAGGCATTGAAGAGGCAGTTGAAAAGGCACGGAAGATGGCTGAAGTGAAATAAGGGGGAATTATGGCCGGAAACATTCGATTGGAAGTTGTTACCCCTGAAAAGTCTGTTGTCAGCGAAGATGTTCAGATTGTCATGGCACCCGGAACCCTGGGCGAGTTCGGTGTGCTGATCGGTCATACGCCTTTTCTGACAACCCTTAAAATCGGGACGGTCCGCTATACTGATGCAAACGGCAGAGAACGCTTTGTTTTTATCAACGGCGGATTTGCAGAAGCGCTTCCTGACAAAGTAACCGTTTTGGCAGAATCGGCGGAAAGAAGAAAAGATATAGACCTTGAACGGGCAAAAGCTGCTCTTGAACGCGCACAGAAGCGTCTGGTTGCGGAACAGAAAAAAGAAGAGATGGACTATACAAGAGCCAGAGCTGCTTTGGAAAGAGCCATGCACAGACTGAGGCTGGCTTCGACAAGACAGTAATAAGGGGAAGCAGGGTTTTTTAAAAAATTCAGTTTCTTCAGCAGAAGCAGAAAGGGGCAGGCCGGAGAGAAGGTTTGCCCTTTTTTTGTTAAAGCTTTAACCTTGAAATGAAACCACGAAAACACGAAATAAAAAACAGAAAAGCACGAAATGTTTTTTCGTGTTTTCATAATTTTCGTGTTTTCGTGGTTAAATGCAAAAGGAGAACATATAATGCAACAGATTGACAGTATGAAGAAAATTGCGATTATTATTCTGGCAGCAGGGCTTGGGACCCGGATGAAATCAGGCAGGGCAAAAGTGCTGCATGAAATCCTCGGCAGACCCATGATATTATACGTTGCGGAAACAGCAGTGAAAGTCGTCGGAAATCAGGCAGTTGTTGTGATCGGCAATCAGGCGGAAAAGGTGCGGGAAATTGTATCGGAAAAATATCAGTTCCTTTTTGCTTTGCAGGAAAAACAGCAAGGAACAGGTCACGCGGTGATGTGTGCATTGCCCCAAATCCCCGAATCTGCTGAAGATGTGCTGATTTTATGCGGGGATGTGCCTTTAATCACATCGGACACGCTCCTGCGGTTTTCGGAAGATCATCTGAAAAATAACCGTGATATATCTCTTTTAGCCGTCAATATTGACCATCCGACAGGCTACGGCAGAATTGTCAGAGATCAGAATTTGCAGCTTGTCGGAATTGTCGAAGAGCGGGATGCGACTGCGGAACAGAAAAATATAAAAACAGTCAACACCGGCATCTACTGTGTGAAAAAATATTTTTTGAAACAGGCATTGCAGGAAATCAGACCGAACAATGCCCAGTGCGAATTTTATCTGACTGATATTATTGGCATCGGCTACAGGGAAGGGAAAAAAATGGGCATTTTATTCAGCGACAAACCCGATGAGGTGACCGGGATCAACACCCCTGACGAACTGAGAAATGTTGAAAGTATCATGCGATCTGAGAAAATATCTTGACTTTTCTGTCAATGAAAGATTATATAAAATAATGAGGTGAGAGACTGGAAAGCAGATCAGCGACAATCTGAGAAAAAAGACTGAAAAGATTCACCGGACAGTTTGTATGTGTCCGGGGAACAGCCATTAAAGATAAAATGAAACGGTCAGCGCATTCGCTTCAAAGCAGAAAATGCTCATATCGGAAAAAAAGCTTTTATCTGATTGAAGCGATAACCTGTCGGATAAAAAATAGAAAGCATTCCCAAGGGGGAAAGATCGGATGATATTGCATAAAAATATAAGCTGTACCCCCCTGGAGCAACTGATAACAAGTGTTTTTCTGATCAGCCGGACCCTGCTGTCAGGGATAGCGGAAGAAAATCTGAGGGCTGATTTGCCGATAAAGAAAGCGCCGGGACGCGACGACATACATTTTTTATCAGCCCGCAAAGTAAAACGGGTTTCAAACCCGTTATGCACGGTTCTGATGTGTCTTACGCGAAAAGCCGTCTGCAAAAACCGGAGAAAGAAAAAAGGTTTCCGGATATTTCGGCGGATATTTCAATACCGGGCGGGTCTGACAGATGCCACTGCTTTATCGGGCAGTGATGCTGTTTTTTATATATGAGCCGTAAAAAAATACAGACAGAAACAGAGTGAACCCCTGCCGTGTTCGTGATTGGAAGATGTGCTTTGACCCAACACCATATAAAAAAGGGAGCCTTTCATCAGCTTCGGTGTGCAAGTCTGTCTTTTTAGAACAGAAAGCCTGAAGGAGCCTGAAGGCAGCCCGCAATGAACCCATGGTTCAAAGTCCTGCCAACACGGCATTGTGGCGGGGGTTTTTTTATCTGATCTGCGTTTTTGCAACCTGATCGGAAGTGACACCGCTCACAAAGGGGCAGTGTGTCAACTGCGTCAGTTGTATTTATCATAATTTGAAACACGGTTTTGCAAACCGTTTTTGCGGAGAAACGGTTTGCAAAACCGTTTTACGGCGGATTTTAAAAGCGCAAATTATGCCGAGGGGCAGTATATTTTCGTGATTCACTTTTTGTTTGTTCCTTTTCTGAAAGTCTCGTCCTGATTCACCTCGCCGATGTTTTTCATGCCGTTTTCCGTATGCCGGAACTGTCGGTTTCTTCTTGTATTTTTTGTAATTTTTTTTGTTTATTTTCTGGGCAGCGTTACAGAAACAGGTGATTCGGAATGACAGGGGTCACCTCTTCTATGCCACTGTCATTTTCTGATAAGACGGGCAAAGCCGTCTTTGCAGAATTATCGGATACATCAGATTTGTGCGGTGCGGCAGGATTTTCCCACCTTGAATTACGCTTTGCGCCTTATTGACTTTTCCTGTGTTTTCATGGAAGGGTATTGTTCAGGACAGAGGGCTGATAAAATTTCGTCGGGATATTGCGGAACATGGATGAATCGGAAATAATTTTAAAATACCCGGGGAGAAGGATAATGAATGAATATGCAATACTGGCCGGACTGATCGGTATCGGTCTGGGATTTGTCATTGCCTACCGGTCAAAGGGCAAGATCGTATCCCAGAAGCTTGAGGATGCCGAGAAAGAAGGGCTGCGTTTAATAGATGATGCCAGACAGAAAGCAGACGTCGTTTTAAAGGAAGCCAAGGTTGAAGCAAAAGACAAACTTTTCAAGATGAAAAGTGAATTTGACGCTGAAACCAGAGAGACGCGTGCCGAACTCAAGAAAAAGGAAAAATGGTTACTTCAGAAAGAAGAAAATATTGACCGGAAAAATGAACAGTTTGAAAAAAGAGAAAGGGAAGTTTCCCGCAAAGAAAAGAAACTGCTGAAAAAAGAAGAGGAGATCGATCAGAATAAGCTGGTTTATAACGAGCTGGTCGAGGAGCAGAAAAAGCAGTTGGAAAAAATTTCGGGTCTGACCGCAGATCAGGCAAAAGAACTGCTGATCCGGGCAATGGAGAACGACGCACGATACGAAGGCGCAAAGCTGATTAAACGGATAGAGGGCGAAGCAAAGGAAGAAGCAGACAAAAAATCCAAAAACATCATTGCAACAGCCATTCAGCGATATGCTTCCGACTTTGTGGCAGAGCGTACCGTTTCGGTGGTGCAGCTTCCCAATGATGAAATGAAGGGGCGCATTATCGGCAGAGAGGGGCGCAATATCCGTGCGCTTGAAGCCGCGACCGGCATTGATCTGATTATAGATGATACGCCCGAGGCGGTCATTTTATCCGGATTCAATCCGGTGCGCCGGGAAGTGGCACGTATTTCCCTGATGCGGCTGATTTCAGACGGCCGCATTCATCCGGCTCGGATAGAGGATGTGGTCAAAAAAGTTGGGCATGAAGTGGATACGGTCATAAAAGAAGCCGGGGAACAGGCGGCTTTTGAACTGAGCGTACACGGAATGCACGCGGAATTGGTCAAATATATCGGCAGGCTGAAATTCCGTACCAGCTATGCCCAGAATGTTTTGCAGCATTCTGTTGAGGTGGGATTTCTGACCGGCATTATGGCAGCCGAGCTGGGACTTAACCAGAAAATGGCAAGGCGCATGGGATTACTCCATGATATCGGAAAAGCCATAGATCATGAGGTTGAAGGACCTCATGCGCTGATCGGCTCCAAACTTGCCAAGAAATTCGGCGAATCGCCGAAAGTGGTTCATGCCATTGCCGCGCACCATGAAGATGTTCCGCCCTCCAGTGTCTATGCCCTGCTGGTGCAGGCTGCTGACGGACTTTCAGGCGCAAGGCCCGGTGCCCGGAGGGAATTGCTGGAAAATTATATCAAACGGCTTGAAGAACTTGAAGGCATCGCCAATTCATTCAAAGGCGTTGCCAATTCCTATGCGATTCAGGCAGGGAGAGAAATCCGGGTGATTGTTGAAAGCGATATTGTTTCAGATGAAGAGGCGATATTGCTGAGTAAGGATATTGTCAAAAAAATCGAAGAAACACTGACATTTCCGGGGCAGATCAAGGTGATGGTCATCCGTGAAACCCGGGCAGTGGAATACGCAAACAAATAAATTGAGAATTGAGAAATATTTCTCACTTCTCACTTCTCAATTTCAGGGAGATTTCCGAAAACATGACGGTACTTGATATTCTCAGAGAACGGGGATTTGTCGAACAGACAACCCATGATAAAGAATTGGACGAATTTCTGAAAATGGGGGATGTGACCTGTTACATCGGTTTTGACCCTACCGCTTCCAGTCTTCATGTGGGAAGCCTTATTCCGATCATGTCGCTTGCCCACATGCAGCGTCAGGGGCATCGGCCCATTGCGCTGGTGGGGGGCGGAACCGGATTGGTGGGCGATCCGAGCGGAAAAACAGAAATGCGGAAAATGCTGACCCCCGAGGACGTGGAAAGCAATGCCCTCGGAATCAAACGCCAGCTTTCCCGCTTTATTGCTTTCAGCGACAGAAAAGCATTGCTGCTGAACAACGCACAGTGGCTCACAACCCTTGAATACATTCCTTTTCTCAGAGATATCGGCAGACATTTCAGCGTCAACCGCATGATAAA
>JAIFKL010000124.1 GCA_020049595.1 Desulfobacteraceae bacterium | reverse complement strand
GGCATTTCCTGCAATTCGATATAGGCTTTGGGAACTTTATACGGCGCGAGTTGTTCTTTGAGAAATGCCTTGATCGCCTGCGGATCAACATTTTGGTTTTCTTTCGGCACAATCACAGCCACCACCCGCTCTCCGTATTCTTTGTCGGACAGCCCCACCACCGCGCATTCCTGAACCTCTCCGCGAGTATATAGCAATTCTTCGATTTCTCTGGGATATACATTCTCGCCGCCGGTAATAATCAGGTCTTTCAGGCGATCAACGATGTAGAGATAGCCGTTATCGTCCAGCAGCCCGATGTCGCCGGAACGGAACCACGGTCCCCAAAAAGATGCCGCAGTTTCTTCGGGTCTTCCGAGATAGCCTTTCATAATATTAGGCCCGCAGATGCAGATTTCGCCTTCTTTTCCGCTCGGCAGAATATTCCCGTCAGTATCTCTGATCTGAACTTCCACCAGATTCGGCGGCGTTCCCACGGATCCCACCACATGGCGGTAGTAATGGTTGAACGTCACCATTGCCGCGCTTTCCGTCATGCCGTAAGCTTCATAAATATCCAGACCTGTGCGGCTTTTCCATGCTTTCACCACTTCGGCAGCCATCGTCGCGGCAGCAGACATGCAGTAGCGCACCGAAGCAAATCTTTGCTCCAGATCATTCAGCGCGAGCAGCCGGATATAGACAGTCGGAACGCTGTAAACCTTTGTCGCGCCGAGACGCTGAACCGCATAAAGCAGTTTGTCCATATCAAAAGCAGGCTGAATGATGAGCGTGCCGCCGCTGTAAACCGTTGATCCCATGATGTGAACCTGAGCAAACACATGATTCAGCGGCAGAAAGCAGAGGGAACGGTCTGACGACACGGAACGCTCGTTAAACGCCACATTATGCACCGAAGTCTGAAGATTTTCATGACTCAGCAGCACGCCTTTGGATCTGCCGGTAGTGCCGCCGGTATAAAGCACCGCGGCAGTATCTTTGCGATCACGGTCAAGGGTTTTGAAATTCGGATTTCCTTTGGCAAGCAGGCGTTCAAAAGTGTTTTCCTCGCTCTCGGACACGATAAATTTGAGATAATCCTGCTTCCGAATTTCTTCCAATTCCTGCAATTTTCCATCCCAAGTGAAGATGATTTTGGGCTGGCAGTCGGAGATAATCGGCTGAAGTTCCTGCTTTTTCAGCAAGCTGGCAACGGTAACAGCCACCGCACCGGCTTTGATGACGCCGAAATAAAAAGCTAACCATGCGTAGGAATTGGGCGCGCAGAGCGCAACGTGATCCCCGGGAACCACGCCAGCCTGAGTGAGCGATGCGGCAATGCGGCTCGATTCCTCATCAAATTGCTTATAGGTGATATTTCGCTCCCCTTCCACAACCGCCACAGCGTTTGGAAAAAAGGTAGCTGTTTTTGTAAGAATATTTGCAATATTCATTGTAAAAAAACCCTTTGTTATTGAGAATTGAGAAGTAATTATTTCTCAATTCTCAATTCTCAATTCTCAATTCTCCGCTCTTCCTTCAAGCCCGTTCAGCAATGCCTCATTTCCGCCCGGTATCAGCATTTCAAACACAGAGTCAATCGTTGTATAATCGTGATAACCGAGACGGGCTAAAGGGCGAATCCGCAAAATGTCTATGCGTCCGTCCGGCGTGATGAACTCGTCCTTGATGTGTACCAGAACTACCTTGCCGATGACCACATCCACAGTTCCCATGATTCCCTTGCCCGGCAGGCGCAGCGTCTGATGATAGCAACACTCGAACTGAACCGGCGATTCCGCCACCCGGCAGGGCTTCACGCGCACCGAAGCCGCTTTTGTCACACCTGCCAGATCAAATTCATCCACCTCCGGCGGCACCTCCGCCGCAGACCAGTTGACAGCTTCCCGTAAATTGTATGTCGCCATATTATAAACAAATTCGCCGGTCTGCTCAATGTTGTTCACCGTGTCTTTCCGCCGCCCGCGAGTGTTCTGATTTGCGGCAAACATCACATACGGAGGGTCAAAAGTCAAGTTCTGAAACTGACTGTAAGGTGCCAGATTGTGTATGCCTTCGGGACTGACAGTGGATATCCACCCGATAGGACGCGGCACCATACAGGATTTAAAAGGGTTAAAGGCAAGACCGTGGTCATTTTTCTCAGGATCATAGTACATTATTTCTCCTCCGCGTTTATTAGACATTATCGGAAATAAGCGGCTGCCCCCTTTTTATTAAAATCGATATTAAAATCGGTCCCGCAAAGACCGCAGAGTAAAGCGAATTTTGTCTGTTTTAAGCCGGGCGCTTATAAGCGATTTGATCTGTTCTCAGCTTGGGTCGCTCTACATTCCTCTGCGCCCTCTGCGCCCTTTGCGAGAAACTTTTTTATTTCCGATAATGTCTATTCTCTGTTAAAATTCACTTTACCTCAGGCATATCTATATATTGCTTCAATATCTCAAGATACAGCTTTTCTCCCTCTGCCGCCGAGAAAGCCCGGTTAAAATTATCTGCATCATCCTTTGAATGCTTTGAAAAGACAATATGAAATTCAACAGGTTTCTCAGGGAGCGGGATGATCAGAATTTCTTTTTCCAGATTCATTTTTTTGGCAGCGTATAACAAGCCGGTGCTGTCAGGGGAGTAAACAGCGTCAATCCTTCCTCTCATGAGTCTTTCTATATTTGCCAGAATAAAATCCGGATGTCCGACCATATCCCATTTTATTATTGAATATCTCATAAATTCAGAAAGATAGGTGTTTTTTGCATATCCGATTTTCAGATGAAGAATATCTTTGATTTTTGAAATCGTCTTTAATGCCGATTGACTCCCCTGACGGAAAAGCAATCCGGGTTGAGCTTCAAAATAAGGCTTTGAAGAATACTCATAATCCCGCGCCCGTTCAGGCGAATAGGTCAGCAATGCCATCGCATCTCTTTCTCCGTCACCTAAGTTTTTTAATTGTCTTGCGATCCCCGAAGGCTCGGAATCCCATCGGAACTTGACATTCATTCTGCCAGCTATATGCTTTTCGAGCAGATCATATACAGCGCCTTTTAATTGTCCGGTATCTTTGTCCAAATAAACATGCGGAATGCTGTTGAAATAGGAGATTCTTATTTCTGCTCCCTGACTCCGCGGCGCAGTTCCCATCACACACAGGATGACAATCAGCTTGAGTAATAAAAAATAACTTGTTTTTTTCATGTGTTGTTATGCTTTATTATCTGTCATTTTAAGCGTTATTTTCCTTGTCGTTTTGACCGAAGGGAGAAATCTTTAAAATTCCCAGCTTCGCACAGTATCAAGCCGTTCCTTGTTCTCCGCTCCGTATCGAAATAAATATGATTCAGTATTTTTTGGGCATTTTTAATAAGTTTGAACTATTTATTTTTAACAATTTAATAAAGCAAAAGATATGCCAGTATGAATAAAAAAAGATTAACATGTTTAAAATACATAGCTTTAAAATAAAAAGGCAGTAAAAACAGGATTTGCGGGAGTGTTTCATATTGAAACAGCAGGCGGGTAAGAAACAGGAGCGAAATACAGAGAGAATATAAAAATATTTTATTATTTAAGGTGATTATTTTAAGTGTTTCATAAAGTAACATTCGGTTTGCGGGCGATAACAGAGAAGTGACAATTGGCAAATCAGGGCTGATGTTACGGAATGTAACATTTCCATTCCGGAGTGCTGAACGGTAAATCCCCTTTCATAAAAAGGAAATTAAAAGGGATTGATTTCATTTTAATCTGAAGGACTCTGTTGTAAAAAGATATTGACAAAATTCAGATGACAAAATATGGTAACAATATATCCGTGTTGAGAATTGTGGTAAATCATAACAGTTAAAAATATGAGCAAAAAAATATGACTTACAGCGATTTTACAATTCCCGAACTGAAGAAGCGCTTCGGGCTTTCCGTAAATGAGGAAACAAATCTTTTCAATCATATTGCCGAGGTGGAGATTCCTGCCACACTGGCGGATATTCTCCGCCGCTGGCTGTCGCTGTCTCTGAACCTGAATACGGAAAAAGCACGGTCGGAACTCATCATTGCGCCGATGCTGACAGAGTTCAAACTTCTGTACTCTGATAAAGTCAGCCTGTTTTCAGGAATTGAGTTCGATGTTGACGACGCTGCGGGGCTGAGAGGCCGCTGTGACTACATTCTTTCCCGAAGCCCCGAACAGTTGGCGCTGACCGCGCCTGTCTGTGTTCTGGTGGAAGCCAAAAATGAAAATATTGTTGCCGGCATTCCGCAATGTCTCGCGGAAATGCTCGCCGCAGCGAAGTTCAACCAATCCGAAGGGATTCCCCCGTTTCCGGTCTATGGCGCGGTTACCACAGGAATATTATGGCGATTTCTCAAGATGTGCGAGGGGATTGCTTATGTGGACAGCGCCGAATATACGATTTATATGCCGATGAAAATATTCGCCATTCTCACACACATCGTAATCAATGACAGAATATGAGTGCCTTTTGCAAAGATGTCTCTTTGTATGATCTTGAAAAAAAATTTAATCTCCGCCTGAATGAAGACAGTCAGTTCTTCCCTGAATGGCAGGCAGATTCGCCGGAAGCAAACGCGGAAGATAAGAAATTTCTTGATCTGGCAAAAGCAGCTTATATGAATCTGATCAAATATCCGGCTATGCCTGAAAATGCTGTCAAACTTACGGTTCTGTCCCCGCTTCTTCATCTGGCAAATCTTCTGTTGCCGCTGTTTCATATCAGAACCGAAACTTCTGTAAAAATAACAGACCCGAATGAAGATATTACCGTTGAAGGCAGGATTGATATTCTGGTTTTGGAACATAATTTATGGGTGCTGGTGATCGAATCAAAACGCGCCGAATTTTCAATCAAGGTGGGACTGGCACAGATTCTGGCATACCTCATTTCTCATTTCTCACTTCTCACTTCCCGCCGGCAATTCGATTTCTCCCTCCGCAACTGACGGCGGATAGACGATTTTCCGTTTCCCGTCCGCAGTCCACTGAATCACACATGCCAGCGATTCTTCAGCCGGGTCTTTGCCGAAAATCACCTGATGCCCTTTGTTAAAACGGATACGCCCCATCACGCCCATTCTGTCGGTTTTTTCCAACTCAGCCACAATTCTGTCAGGTTCTAAAGAGCCTGCACGTTCAACGGCATCAGCCAGCACATAAAGCGATTCATAGGAGGGCGCGGTGCCGTGTCCGACCTCAATCTCCATGCCGTATTTTTTCCGATACGCTTCGTAAAAAACCGTAGCCGGCATATATTTTTCCGAAGGCACATTGCCGATTTCAAAAATGACATTCAGCGCGCCGGCAATTTTACCCTCAAACATCTGCCATGCGCGGTGAGAGCCCATCATCGGCAGATAGCCGCATAAAAGCGCAGGTATCTGTTTTCTGTCCCACTGTCTGACCAATGTGACGCTCTCCGGCGTATCGAATATGGTCAGCAAAACTTCTGCGCCTTTTTCAGCCGCTTTTCGGGGACCCGCGGTGAAGTCGGAAGTCTCACGGGGATAGTTGTCCATGCCGAGTATTTTCCAGCCTGCTTTGGCAAAAAATAATTTTATCATCAGTGAAACTGTGCTGCGCGCCCAAGCCGCATCCTGATTCATTATATAGACTTTACTGAATCCGAATTTTCTGTTCATAAATTTCATGGTGCTGATGAGATATTCCACGAGATATTTGGAGTTGAGACAAAGCCTGAAAATGTATTTATATCGGGCATCTTTCATAATTTTGGCTTCCGGAGTGGGAGACATGGCAATGGTTTCTATCATCGGCGTTTTGTATTTGGCAATGACCTCCATGCTGCTGAGAAAAACTTCGGAACGGAAAGGTCCCACTACGATTGCGTGGACTTTTTTCTCAAGGATGAATTTTTCCAAATCTTCAAGCGCGTCAGACACGGAGCCGCCTGAAAAATCGCCTCGGAGATTGAGCGATTCGATTCTGACAGGCATCATTTTTCCGCGGACATTCACACCGCCTTTGGCATTGATCTCATCTGCCGCGAGCAGAACCGCATTGTAACTTTCCCTGCCTTCGGGCGCGTTCAGAGAGGTGGCAACGCCGACTCGGAGTGCAGAAATTTCATTTTTGCAGATGATTGCTTCCCGATCCGACGCGCGGCAGATCGAAGAGATATTTAAAATCAGAAGTCCTGAGAAAATTAAAAAATACCGGTTTATTTTTATCATTTTTTTCCTTAATCAACATATATTGGAGGTTGTAGGGTGGGCATTTCATGCCCACCCTACCAGCTACCCCATTTTTTCAATAAAAAACGCATGAAATCAAAAATGACTAACCCGGCGGCATTAGATTTGACATATAGCAGCAGGCTGCCGGTATGCCACGATGCTACGATGTTTCTACAGTTGCGGCTTTACATGCCCTTACCTTTTCCGCAAGCAGAGAGACTATCTCAGGGTTTTCCAGATTTTCCTCAATCAGCCGCTCAAATGCGCTGCCGATCACCACGCCGTCTGCGTGAGACGCGACAGCAGCCACATCCTGCGGCGTTGAAATCCCGAAGCCAACGCAAATCGGCGTCTGCGTAACAGAGCGAAGTCTTTTTATATGTTCGGAAATGTCTCCGGTATCCAAACCGTCGCTGCCGGTGACGCCGATTTTGGAAATCAGATAGAGAAAGCCGGACGCGGACGCAGCGATTTTCGCCATGCGCTCCTGCGGCGTTGTCGGCGCAATCAGCCGGATGAGAGACAAGTCATTTCCCCTCCATTCGGAAGTCATTTCCTCCGATTCTTCGGGCGGCAGATCAACAATGAGCAGACCGTCCGCACCCGCAGCCAGCGCATCATTATAGAATGCCTTGTTTCCGTAGGCAAGAACAGGGTTATAGTAGCTGAAAAGAATAATCGGCGTGTGCGCGAAAAATTCCCGAATCTCACGAGTCATTTCAACTACCGCTTTCAGATTCACGCCGCTTTTCAGCGCCCTTCCCGAAGACCTCTGAATTACGGGTCCGTCAGAGGTCGGATCGGAAAAAGGAACGCCGAGTTCCAGAATATCCACACCTGACTCGCACATTGCTTTTATCAGACGCAGGGATTGTGAGATATTCGGATCGCCCGCGCTCACAAATCCGACCAAAGCCTTTTCTTTCTTTTGTCTTAATCTCTTAAATGTCTCATCAATACGATTCATTATGCCTATTTCCTATTTTTCAGGTTTCAAAATTTCAAATGCTGATTGACGATGCCCAGGTCTTTGTCTCCTCTGCCGGAGAGATTCACGATAATAATATCATCGGGAGACATACGGGGAGCCTCAATCAATGCCTGAGCCAGCGCATGGGAGCTTTCCAATGCGGGGATAATGCCTTCAAAGAGACATAATTTGCGAAAAGCTTCCAACGCCTGTCCGTCTTCGATGGACGCATATCTCGCTCTGCCCCTGTCTTTCAGCATGGAATGCTCAGGTCCCACGCCGGGGTAGTCCAAGCCTGCGGAAATCGAATGCGCTTCCATAATCTGCCCGTTTTCATCCTGAAGCACATAAGACTTGGAACCGTGCAAGACGCCGATGGTTCCTGATCCGAGGGTTGCCGCGTGCTTTCCGGTATGAATGCCTTTTCCAGCCGCTTCCACACCTACCATTTCGACAGGATCCTCAATAAACGGGTAGAAAAGCCCCATCGAATTGCTCCCGCCCCCCACGCAGGCAATGAGCATCTTGGGAAGCTTTCCGGTTTCTTTTAAAATCTGAGACCTTGCTTCTTCGCCGATGACTTTCTGAAAATCACGAACCATGACCGGATAGGGATGGGGACCCGCAACCGAGCCGATCACGTAGAAGGTGTCATGAACCGCTCCTGACCAATATCTCATTGCCTCATTCATCGCGTCTTTGAGCGTTCCCGTGCCTGAAGACACAGGAATGACTTCCGCGCCGAGTAGTCTCATCCGCTGTACATTGGCAGCCTGCCGCTGAATGTCTTCCGTTCCCATGAACACGCGGCATTCCATTCCGAAAAGTGCGGCAACTGTTGCGGTTGCCACGCCGTGCTGACCCGCGCCGGTTTCCGCGATGACTTTCTTTTTTCCCATCCACCTTGCCAACAGTGCCTGACCGAGCGTATTGTTGATTTTGTGCGCGCCGGTATGCGCCAAGTCTTCACGCTTGAGATAAATCGCCGCGCCGCCGAGATGCGTACTCAGCCTTTTGGCGTGAAAAAGCGGCGTGGGACGCCCCACATAGTGATGCAGCAGGTCATGGAATTCATAGTGAAAACTGGGATCCTGAGCAATGTCGAAAAAGGCTTTTTCCAACTCCAGCAGGGCAGGCATCAATGTCTCACCGACATAACGCCCCCCGTAGGGACCGAAATGTCCCCTCGGATCAGGATATGTTTCTGATTTGAAATTAAGCATTAAAAAATCCTCCTTGTTTTTCTCCCGGCGCTACACCGGGAAACCGCATTGATAAACAATTCTACTTTGTGAAGGTCTTTACGGCCCGGGGCGGCTTCCACGCCGGAACTGATATCCACCGCGTCGGGCTGGCTCGCGGCGATTGCCTCTGAGACATTGTCCGGCGAAAGCCCGCCCGCGAGAACAAGCGGATATGTCTCGCCGAAAGGCTTTGCCTCACCCCAGTTCCACGTCAAGGCATTTCCGCCCGGAAGCCTGCCTTTGCCGCATTCTATCAAAAAACCGGATGCGTCGTAGTTTGAGGCTTCTGCGAGAAAAGGGCTGCGGTCTGTGTAAAGCCCTTTAATGACGATAAGATGTTCTCCGCGGAGACGGCTCACCAATTCGGGCGATTCCTCTCCGTGCAGTTGGACAGCGTTCAGCCCGCAGTATTCAACCTTTCGCATGATATTTGAGAATGTCTCATTGACAAATACGCCTACGGTTTTTATGTGTGGGGGCAGAACCGCAGTAATTTCTCTTGCCTGATTTTCGCTCAGATTTCTCGGACTTTTCGGATAAAAAACAAGTCCGATGGCAT
>JAIFKL010000141.1 GCA_020049595.1 Desulfobacteraceae bacterium | reverse complement strand
GAGCGTGGTAACGAGGGGAACGAACCGAAATCTTTTCTCTTTATGAGTCTATACCAATGCTGAATGGCTGATTTTGGCAGAGGGATACTTTTTTTCAGTCATGTAGTCATGTAGGTTGGGTTGAGGAACGAAACCCAACATTTTCATGCTCCGCCAATATGAGAAATGATCGTCGGCGTTGGGTTTCGTGCCTCAACCCAACCTACGGAACTATCTGCATTTCAGAATTTACATCACACTCATTTTTTGCTTATCAGTAATACTAACCAACAATTTAAGATTATGCCAACGAAAAACACGGACCACCTTTCGATATGTCCTTACTATCCCATTCGCCATGCTGAACAAGTTTTCCTTGATCTGTCATATAGGAAAGCACGTCAGCAGCAACAAGTCGGTATGCTTTATTAGCTCTTTGATTCCCAACAAAAAAACCGCCAGATAACTTATACGACACGGACGATACATCTACAATTTCGCCGGATTTAGCCATCGAAAGCACAATTTCCTCAAGCGGGTGTGGTTTATCATACTTAGACATCATTTTTTGGGGAAAGCCCATAAAAAAAATCTCCAATAGCCGGATTTAGCCAGTTCAGCCTAACGTAAAAGTAAGGGGCTGCGCGCTTTTGTGGAATCCCTCTTGACTGCCGGGTTAGGCTCTTTATTCATTTGACAACATCAAGTGCAATTGTAAACGACTGACACAATGCAGAGGCAGCCGCAAATGCTGCCGCTGCGGCGCTCCACTTGCTTTGACGACAAAGAGCCTCGCCGAGTTTTTTCAGCGCAGGGCTTTGTCCTTGGCCTACGTGTGTTCCACCAAAAGGTCCTCCAAATGGACTACTCAAACTGTCTGGCTGAACTACATGGATGGGAAACGAAGACGGTGTTTTTACCATCGCGCTCTTTAGCCATAGAGCGGCAGCTATCACTGCGAAAACAGCCGCCCCCCACTGCAATACACTTAACATATGTACCTCATGTCTAACCATTGATTATCACGTCACTTTCCCTGATAATGACCTGAAATCCCTATTATCAGGGAACTTTCCCATGATAACACAATATCAGGTAACTTTCCCTGATAACAGCCGAAAACAGGTATTATCAGGGAAAATCTGCTCTGACAACAGCCCGAACCACGCGTTATCAGGGAAAAATTTCCCTGATAACAGTTAGGCGAATTTTCTGAACGTATTGCCAACCTTGCCGAAATCCGCCGGATCAATTTTTCTCAGTGTGTCCGCTTCATTATTCAATTCCTCCCGGAGCGGCAAAAAGATAGCCCCGTCCGCTGCAACGCCGGGTTAGACCAGCTTTTTCAATGTGTTTTCCATTTGTTCCAGCACTATAAGAAACTTTGCAATTCGGACTATTCTGACCCCCTGATATTCTTTCGGCGGAAAATCCCGTATGTTTTTTGTCACAAGATAATCCGCATTTCCTGTGACGGCACATTCGAGAAAACAGTTGTCGGATTCGTCGGAGCAGGCGTTCAGTCTGATTCCGGGTTTCACAAGTTCCGCCCTGTCATAGAGAATGTCCAGTATGCGCCTCATCTCATTCCGCCTTGAGTCCGGAATCAGCCATCCGGCAACAGTCTCGTATTCTCTCCGGATCGGTTCCGATATCAGCAACGTGAAATAATTCTCTTCCTTTGTCATCCAGTCAATCAGTTTTGAGGATGCCCCCCGGTCGCTGAGAATCGCCGACATGACATGATTCGTGTCAATGACAGCCCGTAAAATCTCAGACATCGGAAGATATCGCCGTTTTTCTGTATCTTTTTATCGCATTGTCAATGTCTTGCGAACTGACACCGCCCCTCCGGCGGACTTCGGCACGGACAGAATCCACATTCTGCCTAAGCTGCTCCTTCCAGCCGTATTTTTGATGCAGTCTCAGCAGCGTGACAATGGCATCCTGAGAATTCCCGTCATAGCTGTCACGGACGAGTCCGAGGAACTGTTTTTCAATATCAGGAGATAATTCTATTGAAATCATGAACACCTTTGTTTTTATTGTCAGCCATTTTTTTTCAGGCTGGTCTAACCATTGATTGTCAGGGAAATTTTTCCCTGATAACAGCCGAAAACGGGTATTATCGGGGAAAATCTGCTCTGATAACAGCCCGAATCCCGCATTATCAGGGAAAAATTATCTCTGATAACAGTTAATGAACGTATTGCCAACCTTGCCGAAATCCGCCGGATCAATTTTTTTCAGTGTGTCCGTTTCATTATTCAATTCCTCGCAGAGCGGCAGAAACTCCCTGCTTTCCTATATATCCAGCGTGCTGACCTCCAGCGCATTGTTCTGAATAAAGTCTCTTCTCGGCTCAACCGCATCGCCCATGAGCAGCGAAAAAACGGCGTCGGCTTCCACAGCGTCCTCAACCTTCACTTTCAGCATGATCCCGTGGTTTCCCATTAATTATTAATTTCTAATCATTTCAAGGCTGTAACAAACCTATTTCTGTTTTTCAAAAGCGTTATAGAACTTTTTAAACGCATGGCATTTATTGCTTTCAAACAGATTTTGATAATCATGTTTTGCAAGGCGTCCGGCTATGGCTTCTATATCGCCTTTATGCTTATCATAAGTCATATCTGCTAACTGACAGACAGCTTGCATCTGATTCGCGGGATGAAAAAATTCTGTTTCCGGGTCAGTATGTTCCAGATCAATGCCTGTCTGTTCTTTTATATGCTCAACAGTCAGGCGGCTGTCCAATTTTTCAAACACCTTATACATGGCCAAAAACCATGCCTCGATTTCCATTATGGCAAAACACATCACAATCTTTTCAGGAAATTGCGCTCTGTCCTGTATGGTACTATCCGCTCCCTCAATAAACCTTCGTGTCACCGCATCATCAATTTTCTGCGATGCTTCTCTGTAAGATTCTGAATACATATCACGCAATCCGATGATTTTCTCATATCCGGCATTCCACATATATTCCTCACGCCTGAGAATTCTCTGCAACACCGCATTGTCATTTCCGACATTGACAATCTGGAAATGAAATTCAGCATCAGGGCTGCTGTAATCGTAAGGCGTCTTATTGAATTTGCCCGCTTTGAACAATGTTCTGCACTCAATGTTCACCGAATAGTCAAATTCTCTCAGCAAAAATTCTCTCACAGTTATCAGTTCGCTCTGACCCTCCACAAATATTGCAAACTTTCTCATTTATTCATCCAGATAATCAGAAGAAAACAGATCGAAATTGCTCAGACCCGAATATTTGAAATCATCAAATTTCTTTTTGCTGTTTTTGTAATTACAGACTCTGATATGAATATTCTCTCTTATCAGTAAGTTCCAATAGCGAACAGGTATGACATCCATCAGGAAGCAGTCATTTGAAGAAACAATGAACTGGACGCCTTTATCCCGGAATTTTTCAAAGATCAGTCTTCCCAGTTTTGCAGCCCGCTCATAGTCAAGCCCCTCGCATAAGTCATCCACGATGATTGTTTTTGCCTTATTTTTATCTATGAGATAATGAATGAATGTGATTAAAGAAATCGCTCTGAACATTCCCTGCGACAAGTCATCCTGCCTCAGATCATAAGCCAGTTTTTTTTCCCTGACATATAAAATGTCTTTGCCGCCCTCTTTTTTTGCATAAAAATTTTCAACCTCATAGCCCAGTTCGTTAAATTCATCTATGATATTTTTTTTTGAGGCATCCGTCAGTTCCTCAATGAGAGCCGGAATATCTTCTACGATTTCAGGAAGTTGTTCAATTCTTTCACTCCCTGCAAAAGTGTTCGGGTGAACCTGAGCAAATTTAAACATATACGTTTTTTCCGCCCATTCAACAATCTGTTCCAGAAACGGGTATTCTCTTTTGTCTCTTCTTATGTGAAGGACTAATTTGTTATCGGGAGGCGCTATCTCATCAAATTTTTGTCTTATCTGAGAATACAACTTCGTTCCGGTTTCATCTCTTTCAAGAAGGGGTTTTTTATTCAGCAGGATTTTTTCTTTAATCGGCGAATTTAAGGCTTTGACAATACTGTAAAATATTTCCTCTCCTCCGTCTGCGACAAATGTAAAGTTCCAATCTCCCGCAATAACAGGACAGGTTTGCGTGATGATCCCGGCAAAAACTGAAAGCATATTTAAGTATGTTGATTTTCCGGCGGCATTTTTCCCCGCAATGAGATTGAATTCCTGCAAATCAATCTCAAATAAGCAATCGCTCATCAACTGATGTGAAGATTTAAGTAATCTCATTTTTTATACTCTGACAACGGATTATTAGTAGATCGAAAATGAGATTCTTCGCTCCGCTCAGAATGACATTGCCGGGGTCTGCGCCGGATATTTTCGATCTGCTGATTATAGCCTGAAACGGTAGTGGTGAAGAAAGTAGCGATTCGGAATCTGAGATTTGACAACCCCGCTTTTATACGATGACAAAAGTTGTCAAATCTTCAGATATCTTTATATATCCAGCGTGCTGACCTCCAGCGCATTGTTCTGAATAAATTCTCTTCTCGGTTCAACCGCATCGCCCATGAGCAGCGTAAAAATTGCATCCGCTTCCACAGCGTCCTCAACCTTCACTTTCAGCATAATCCGCTTTTCCGGGTTCATGGTTGTCTCCCACAACTGATCGGGATTCATCTCGCCGAGACCTTTGTACCGCTGAACCGAAATGCCTTTTTTGCCTTCTTCTATCATGAAAGAAATAAGCAGTTTTTTGTCGCTGACCGAAACGGGACTTTCCGATTTGTCTTTGCTGAAAATCGAAAAAGGCGGATAATCAAACCCGGCAATCTTTTTTCCCAGAACCATGGCCTTCTGAAAATCCGGCGAATAAATCAGCCCTCTGCCGATTTTCACAGGTTTGATGTCTTTTCCTCCCGCAGGCAGCTTTTCACTCCCACGCGGAGTAACCATGATTTCATAGACCCCGCGTTCCTCGTTCCATGACAAATCGCTGACCTCATAGCCTTTTTCCGAAAGCGCATTTTTCAAGCCGGTCATTTTGCCTTCATCCTGAAGAAAGGTTTTGTCTTCAACGCCTTCTTTTATCAGAAATTCCGAAATTTCCGGCGGAATCCAGCCTCTTTGCAGTTTGGCGACGGCGGAAATATATTCCGACAGATCGCCGAGGAAAACATATAATTTCGCATCTGAGAGAGTGACATCGTTTCTGGCGTTTTTAAGCAGACGCTGCTCGCAGATTCGCTTGAGAATGTAGTCATTAAATTCCGCCTCGTCTTTGAGATAAACTTCGCTCTTGCCTTTTCCCACTCTGAAAAGCGGGGGCTGTGCGATATACAGATAGCCTCTCTCAATCATATCAGGTATCTGGCGGTAAAAAAATGTCAGCAGCAGGGTTCGGATGTGCGAACCGTCCACATCCGCGTCGACCATGATTGCGACCTTATGATAGCGTATTTTCTCAATATCGTATTCTTCTTCCCCCACGCCGGTTCCCAGCGCGGTGATGATATTTTTGATTTCCTCGCTTCGGAGAATCTTGTCAAAACGGGCTTTTTCGACATTCAGGATTTTGCCTCTGAGCGGAAGAATTGCCTGAAAACGGCGGTCTCTGCCCTGTTTCGCGCTGTTATGCACAAACACGCCGGACGCCAAGGCAAAATTATGGGTGTTCGGCACTTCAAGATCATAGACATCCATGCGTTCTTTCAGCCATTCGATTGAAGCAATACGGTGATTGTATTTGACATTTTTTTCAATTGCTTGGGATTCTGATGTCTCATGAGATTGAGAGAATTTTCGATAAAAAGGCATGAGCGAATCATGATCCGTCAGATCAGCCGCCGCTTTGTAACTCCCGTCTCTCAGCATAACCGGATGATCCGGCGTACAAATCAGTTCTTCGCCGTTATCCAATGTAATCTTTACAACCGGGGCATTTTCTTTCGTCTTTCGCACATTGATAATCCGCTCCAAACCGATATAGCCGTTATTTTTGATCGTATAACAGAAATGCTGTCTGCCCGCCTCCTGTTCGGCTATAATTTCATGAAAATTCAAATCACGCCCGTCAGCACATGCAATTTTCGTGCCACCAAAACAGCACCCGCCGGCACTGTCGCCCTCCACCAAAAAAAGCTCTCTCTCGGCAGGATCGGAAACCTGACAGTCCGCAAGCTTGCCCGGCAGCGTGGAATCCATCAGCGCGCCTTTGCTTCGGGCGATGTCTCTTGCCCGCTTTGCAGCATCCCTTGCCCTTGCCGCATCCACGGATTTTGAGATAATTTTCTTGGCGACAGCCGGATTTTCTTCAAAAAATGCGCTTAATTTCTCATTGACAAGCGACTCGACCAGCCCTTTGACATCGCTGTTGCCCAGCTTGGTTTTGGTCTGCCCCTCAAACTGAGGCGATTTTATCCTTATGCTGATAATGGCTGTCAGACCTTCCCGCACATCTTCGCCGCTGATTTTTGCCTTGAAATTTTTCGGCAGGGCGCCGTTGGTCGCATACTGATTGATGGTCCGGGTCAGTGCAGCTTTGAAGCCGATGAGATGAAATCCGCCTTCCACTGTGTTGATATTGTTGGCAAAAGAAAATATCTTCTCCGTAAAGCTGTCGTTATACTGAATCGCGACTTCAATCTGCGTGTCGTTTTTCTCGCCTTCTATGAAAATCGGTTTGTGCAGAGCCACAGTGTGCTTGTTGAGATATTCGACAAATTCCGTGATGCCGCCCTCATAGAGAAATTCGGTTTTCTCATCCGAGCGCTCATCTTCAAGCGTAATCCTCACGCCTTTATTTAAAAAAGCAAGTTCTCTGAGCCTGCGGCTGAGAATTTCAAAAGAAAAATTGTCCGAATTGAGGATTTCCGTGTCCGGCTTGAAGCGGATTTTTGTGCCTTGTTTTCCGGTGATGCCGACAACTTTCAACTCGCAGGTCTTTTTTCCTTTTTGGTATGTCTGAAAATAAATGTTTCCGCGGGAATAGACCTCCACTTCCAGAAAAGAGGAAAGCGCATTGACCACGGAAACGCCCACGCCGTGAAGGCCGCCGGAAACTTTGTAAGACTCGTTGTCGAATTTTCCGCCCGCGTGAAGCTTGGTCATAACCACTTCAAGGGCAGGCACATTTTCCTTCTTGTGCATGTCAACAGGGATGCCGCGGCCGTTATCCTCGACAGTGACAGTATTATCCGTGTGGATTATTACATGAATCAGATTGCAGTAACCTGCCATTGCCTCATCAATGCTGTTGTCCACCACTTCATAGACCAGATGATGAAGCCCCTCCACATCAACATTTCCGATATACATGGAAGGTCTTTTGCGTACCGCTTCAAGCCCTTCCAGAACCTGAATGCTGTCCGCGCTGTAAGTCTTGCCGTTGTCGCTCATATTTTTATTTCAGAACCTGTAACAGGATTAAAGGATTTTCATGATTAAAGGATTTTCATGATTTCTGTTCGGACTGTTCATAAGCAAAACAGGATTGAAGGATTTTCATGATTTCTGTTCAGCCTGTTCATCAGTAACCATCTGCAAGTTTTTTTTAGTATATTTCAATATAAAGACCTGCGGGGTTTCGGTCTGTTTTCAGCCGGGCCCGCAGGTCTTCAAAAAACTTACGGACGGGTTTTTTCATGCCCTATATCCGCATCGGCATAATCACGCCCAAGTAAGACTTGTCGTTCTCTCCTTCGATCAGGCAGGGTCTCCGGTCATCCACGATATTCAGCACCGCATTTTCATCTTCGATCACGCCCAGCATCTCAATGAAATATTTGGGATTGAACGCAACTTTGATCTCCTCTCCCGCAAACTCCACCGCCATTTCCTCTTTGGATTCGCCTATGTCGGGATTCGTGGCTGTAACCACAAGCTTGTTGTCCGAGAAATTGAAGATAACGCCTTTGTAATTTTCCGAAGAAAGGATAGACATCCGTCTGAGCGTCATCAGAAAAAGATGCCTGTCAATTTTGACGGTATGACCGCCGCTTTTGGCAATAATATCGGCATATCTCGGAAAATCCCCTTCCAGAAGCCGGATAATGATCGTTTCGGTTTCTTTTTTGATGATAAAATGATTATCCTTGAATCCTGCCTGAACCGTGCCGTTTGCGCTCAGAAATTTGGAAACCTCATTTAAGCCCTTTTTCGGAATAAGAATGCCGGGTCCGGCAGGCAGTTCGACATCATTTCCATAAACATAATCTGCGGTTGCAAGACGGCTGCCGTCAGTGGAAACCATTCTGACCGTCTTTTTGTCATCTGCCAAAATTCGCTCAAAATAAATGCCGTTGATATGCGGGCGTTTGTCATCCGGCGCGCCTGAAATAATCACGGTCTTTTCGATCATTCTTTTCATCGCAGCCGAATCAATTCCAAAAAACTCAACATCTTCGATATGCGGCGTATCAGGAAAATCATCAGGGTCCATTCCCACAATATGATATTCGATGCTCTGGTTGCCGATTTTGATCCAGCGGTTTTCAACCTCGTTGATGCGGATGTCGTCTGTCGGGAAATCTCTTACGATTTCATAGAGTTTTTTTGCATTGATGGCAATCCGCCCTTCAGATTCAACTACAGCCGGATAGGTTCCTTCAAAGCCGGTCTCCAAATCTGTGGCAATCATCGTGATTCCGGATTCGGCAGTTTTTATTAAAATTGCCTCGGTAATCGCAAGATTGGTGCGTCTGCCGGTCAAACCCTGAACTTTTGACAATATATTACGGATATCGCTTTTGTTGATTGTAAATTGCATTCGTTTTTCCTATTTCAGCGAGATATTACTACACTGATAGACGTTATCGGAAATAAAAAAGTTTCTCGCATCTGATTTTAGCCGGGACGCAGAGGGCGCAAAGATTTGAAATTTTTCTTTGCGTTCTCTGCGTGCTTTGCGAGAGATTTTTTTTCGTGTTTCAGATTATGACTGAATCCGAATCGGAAATAAAAAAGTTTCTCGCATCTGATTTTAGCCGGGACGCAGAGGGCGCAAAGATTTAAGATTTTTCTTT
>JAIFKL010000186.1 GCA_020049595.1 Desulfobacteraceae bacterium | reverse complement strand
GACAGTCGGACGCGGAGCGTCCGGGCTGCATTCCCACGCAGAGCGTGGGAACGAGATAACGAGAAATGTAGAACGGGTTTGAAACCCGTTTTACTGTTCGGGCTGCGCGTCCGGGCTGCATTCCCACGCGGAGCGCGGGAACGAGAAACGAGAAATGTAGAACGGGTTTGAAACCCGTTTTACTGTTCGGGCGGAGCGTCCGGGCCGCATTCCCACGCAGAGCGTGGGAACGAGATAAACGAGATAATTTTTTTTCGTGTTTTTCGTAAGTTTCGTGCTTTCGTGGTAAAAAAAAGGAAACAACTTGTTAAAAAACACCGCTTTTTTTAACAGAAATTTAAAAGTCTTTCTGCTTGTGGTCATTCTGGCGATTCTGGGCGTTTTGACAGCAATTTTTGCCGATTACCGCCGGATTCTGAGCAAGCCCGAAAAAGTGATGGCGCTGATTGAAGAAGGTGCCAGCATTTCTGTGGGCAAAATCCGGCAGACCGCCACCCGCAACGGCGTCACGGAATGGAGTCTGGAAAGCGTTTCGGCAAAATATCTTAATGAAAAAAAACAGGCAGTTTTTCAAGATTTGTCGGTGACATTTTTCATGAAAGACAACAAAAAAGTTTATCTCACGGCAAATGAGGGCATTCTGAAAACAGATTCCAATGACATTGAAGTTACAGGAAATGTTGTTGTAAAAAATGAAGACTATAACCTGAAAACCGAAAAACTGTATTATGAACATGACAGGCGCATATTTTCTTCAAAATCGCGGGTGGAAATTATCGGCTCGACATTTGACCTTGGGGCTGACGCGATGTATTTTGATTTGAACACCAATCGAACCGTATTTCAGGGAAGCGTGAAAGGAGCATTTCAGCAGAATGTTGCCTTGTAATTCGGCAAAGCCCTTATTTTTATTTCTTATTCTGATTCTGCTGCTATGCGCGGCGGGGCCAGGCGTGTATGCGGAAAATGCCGCTGTCAGAACAACAGGAAAAGGACAGGAAAAGATTCAGGTTTCCGCAGCGACCCTGACGGTTGACAGCGGGGCAAAATATGCCGAATTTACGGGAAATGTGAGAGCTGTTCAGGGAAGCACCGTCATTACGGCAAACAGCCTTAAAATTTTTTACAAGACAGGCTCGGATAACAAAGAAAAATCAGCCTCAAACGAAGATTCGGTTGAAAAAATTATCGCAGAGGGCAGCGTAAAAATAAAATTTGAAGACAAAGTTGCGGAAAGCGATCAGGCAACTTATACGACACAGGACAAAGTGCTGGTTCTGACAGGTTCAACATCCAAAATTACCAGCGGAAACGATTCCATTACCGGCTCGAAAATCACTTTTTACCGCGCCGACGGCAGGATCAAAGTCGAAAGCAGCAAAGAAAAACCGGTCGAAGCCGTGCTTCATTCCGGCGAAAAAGGGATAGAGTAGGGACACGCCGCCGACTATAAAATTGTAAAATGAATTTTTAATTCGCTTAAAAGCGATTTGCAAAATCGCTTTACTGAGTTAGACCTTATTCGGAAAAATCTCTCGCAAAGTGGCAGAGACCGCAAAGAAAAAAACGAGTTATAGAGTAGGGACACGCCGCCGACTATAAAATTGTAAAGTGAATTTTTAATTCGCTTAAAAGCGATTTGCAAAATCGCTTTACTGAGTTAGACCTTATCGGAAAAATCTCTCGCAAAATGGCAGAGACCGCAAAGAAAAAAACGAGTTAAAAACTCGTTTTACACAGATTTTTGCAGGTTTTTCTTTGCGCCCTCTGCGCCTTTGCGAGAGACCATTTTTTATAAAAATAAAAAACATGGCAACATTGTCGCTTCAGCATCTGGTGAAATACTATCACGGAAAACCGGTTGTAAATTCCGTGAGTCTGAACGTGGAAAGCGGTGTCGTGGTCGGTCTTCTGGGACCCAACGGCGCAGGCAAAACCACGACTTTTTATATGGCGGTGGGAATGGTGAGACCGGATAAAGGACGCGTTTTGCTGGATGATGAAGATATTACAGACTATCCCATGTATATGAGAGCGCGCAGAGGCGTCGGCTATCTGCCGCAGGAAACTTCCATTTTCAGAAAACTGACGGTCAAGCAGAATATCATGGCGATTCTTGAAATTATTTCAGATGCTTCGTCTGATAACGGAGAGAAACAGCCGACAGACGGAAATCGGAGATTTGCCTCAAAAGCAGAGCGGGAAGCTTACACCGACAGGCTTCTCGATGAACTGGGAATCCGGCATCTTTCTGACCGCAAAGCCGGTGTGCTTTCAGGCGGAGAACGCCGGCGCCTTGAAATTACACGCGCACTTGCAACGGACCCCTGTTTTATTCTTTTGGATGAACCCTTTGCAGGCGTGGATCCGCTCGCGGTGATTGATATCAAACAGATTATCGCGCATCTCAAAAAACGGGGCATCGGCATTCTGATTTCCGACCATAATGTAAGAGAAACACTCGGTGCCTGTGACAGCGCATACATATTAAGCGACGGAAAAATTATCGAATCCGGTTCCCCGGAAACGATAGCGTCAAGCGAAACTGCCCGGCGTATTTATCTGGGGGATGAGTTTAAATTGTAAGGGGTCAAGAGGTGAGGGGTCAGGGGTTCGGGGTCGGATGTCAGGGGTGAGAGACTGCCCCTCTTACCCCTGACCTCTGACCTTTGATAAAAAAATGACAATAGAAATAAAACAGCAGCTCAAATTAAATCAGCAATTAATCATGACGCCTCAGCTTCAGCAGGCGATCAAGCTTCTCCAAATGACCCGGCTGGAACTTATCAACATGATTTCTCAGGAATTAGAGGAAAATCCGGCTCTGGAAGAAGTTCAGGAATTTTCAGAGGAAGAGCATTCCCCTGAATTGCCCGAAATTATTCCTGAAACTGTTCCGGCAGAAAAGGAGGTTGTCATTGAAGAAAAAATTCATGACGAGATTGACTGGAGCAATTATATTGATGAATACAATTCACCCGGGAAAAATCTCAGTTTTGAGAATGAAGAAAAAGAAACGCTGAAATTTGAGGCTTTTATTTCACACAGAGAATCGTTGAGCGAACATCTTCTGTGGCAGTTGCTGATGACCTCTCCCACAGAAGAAGAAAAAAAGATCGGAAGCCTTATTATCGGAAATCTGAATGCAAACGGTTATTTAGATATTTCTGCGGAAGAACTCGCCAGTACCGGCGGGGTTTCCCGTAAAAAAGTGGAAAAGGTTCTGTTTCTGCTGAAAACCTTTGATCCTGTCGGGGTATGCGCCAGAGACCTCAAAGAATGCCTGCTCATACAGGCAAGGCATTTCGGCGTCTGCAATTCGGTTGTAACCGAAATCATTGAAAATCATCTGAACCATCTGGAAAACAAAAATTATAATGCCATCTGCAAGGCAATGAAAACAGATATGGAAGAGGTGCTGCTCGCGGTCAATATTATCAAGGGTTTGGAACCCAGACCGGGCAGGCAGTTCAGCGATGAAGAACTCCATTATATTGAACCGGATATTTATATTTACAGAGTGGAAGATGATTTTATGATTATACTCAACGATGACGGGATGCCCAAGCTTCGTATCAATTCGCTTTACCATGACATGACAAACAAACTGAGAGAAGGGGGGGCGGCAGCGAAGGAATACATGCAGGAAAAACTGCGCTCCGCAACATGGCTGATTAAAAGTATCCAGCAGCGTCAGAAAACTGTCTATAAGGTTATGGAAAGCATTCTCAAATTTCAGCGGGATTTTTTTGAAAAAGGTCCGGGATATCTCAGACCTCTGGTTCTCAGAGATGTTGCGGAAGACATCAGTATGCACGAGTCCACCATCAGCAGGGTGACAACAAACAAATATGTTTATACGCCCCAGGGGCTTTTTGAATTGAAATATTTTTTCAACAGTTCTATCGGTTGTACAGACGGCGGAGAGGCAGTTGCCGCAGCGACGGTCCATGAAAAAATCAGACGGATTATTGAGAGCGAAGACCCGGGAAAACCTTACAGCGATGACAGGATTGCAAGCCTTCTGGAAGAAATGAATATCAGCATTGCAAGAAGAACTGTAGCCAAGTATAGAGAAATGCTCAGAATATTACCATCCAACAAACGAAGACAGATATAGGGAGGATTTTAGCCGTGCAGACATCTGTGACTTTTAAAAACCTTGATCCCTCGGAAACGCTGAAGTCCTATATCAGCGAAAAACTCAACCGTTTTGACAAGTTTCTTGACAACCCTGCGGAAGCCAATGTTGTCCTTTCGGTGGAAAAATTCCGTCATATTGCCGAAGTCAACATCATCGGAGACAGGCTGAAGATAAACGGCAAGGAAGAGACAAATGACATGTACTCTGCCATAGACATGGTTCTGGACAAGCTTGAAAAACAGATAAAGAAGAGCAAGCAGAAACAGCGCAGAAGCAACGCGCCCAAAACCAAGGTCGTTGAAATGATGGCGGATGAGGCGCTTGAAGGTGAGGAAGAAAGCGGCTCAAAGCAGGTCATGGTGAAAAATATCGAATACAAGCCTATGGATGTTGAAGAAGCTGTCATGCAGATAGACCTGAAGAATGACAGTTTTCTGGTTTTTACAAATGCCCGGACAGACCGGGTTAATGTTCTTTATCGCCGCAGCGACGGCAATTACGGGCTGATTCAGCCGAACAATTAAGTTCGGCGGTCTGCATTCCGGACCAAGCAGGGTCACGCCGCCGGCGTGACCCTGCAATTTGACAACTCAAGCGACAGATATTATGAAAATTCTTGATGTACTACAGAAAGAGGCAGTTATTGTCAACCTGAACTCGAAAGACAAAAAAAGCCTTGTTGAAGAACTGGCAAAGCCGGTAGCCCGCATTGCCGGTATCAGTCATGAGGAACTGGTGCGGGTACTGATGGAAAGGGAACGTCTCGGAAGTACCGGTATCGGGGGCGGCATCGGTATTCCCCACGGTAAAATCAAAGGACTGCTTTCGCTGGCAATGGGTTTCGGCCTGAGCCGGAGGGGTGTTGATTTTGAATCTATGGACGGCCGACCGACCCATATCTTTTTTCTTCTGGTAACACCTGAAAATTCCACAGGTCTTCACTTAAAGCTTTTAGCCCGGATTTCAAGGATTCTGAAAAATGAGCCGTTTAAAGAAAAACTGCTGAACGCCGCGAACAGTGAGGATATCCTTAATATTATCAGGGAGGAAGATGAGGCTTTTTAGAGTGAGAAATGAGAAACGGAGAGCTTCGCAGATGCGTTATATTTGCAGCGTCAAATCTGAGCGGATCATATTTTGAAAGAGTTAAAAATATTTATTATTACAGGACTTTCAGGCTCCGGGAAAAGCACCGCAATGGCGGCATTTGAGGACGCAAGATTTTTCTGCGTGGACAACATGCCTGCCGCGCTGCTTCCCAAGTTTCTGGAACTCCCCATGGGAAGCACGGAGGTTGCAGGGCTTGTCTTTGTGATGGACCTTCGGGAAAAAAGTTTTCTTTCTAACTATCAGTCGGTTTTTGAATCGCTCAGGGAAAAAGGATATAATTTTGAAATCCTGTTTCTGGAAGCCGATGAGCAGATTCTGTTGCAAAGATACAGCCAGACTCGCCGCTACCATCCCCTGTCTCAGGACAAAAGCCTTGTCGAAGGCATTCGGGCGGAAAAGGAACAGTTGAAAGACCTCAGAAAATCGGCTGACAGGATTATCAATACTTCTCAGTACAATGTTCACAAACTGAAATCCGTTATTCTTGACATCGCTCAGAAAATCAGAAAACTGGCACTGATGAAGATTAATATTCTGTCCTTCGGGTTCCGATACGGTATTCCTCATGACGCTGACCTGCTGATTGATGTCCGTTTTCTCACGAATCCCTATTTTGTTCCCGAACTGAGAGCCTCGGACGGCGAAACAGAGTCGGTCAGAAATTATGTGCTGAACAGTGAGGAAACCCGTGTATTTCTGCAAAAGTATTTGGACTTACTTGATTATCTTATTCCTTTATATGAAAAGGAAGGAAAAGCTTATCTGACCATCGGCGTGGGATGCACCGGAGGACGTCATCGGTCCGTAGCTGTTGCACGCGCCATATTTGAACATGTCAATAAGCCGGGAAGACGGGTTGAACTTGCCCATCGTGATATTAACAGCGTGTAGAAATGAGAAGTGAGAAGTGTTTATTTCTCACTTCTCACTTCCGGGGTGCAAGGTAGAACGGGTTTATCTGTTTTTAACCCGGGCCGTTTTACTTCTCAATTCTCAATTCTCAATTCTCCATTCAAAGGAGTTCTATGATAGGTATCTTAATTGTGACACATGCCCAACTCGGAGATGCACTGATTGACGCATCGGAATTTATTCTCGGAAAACGCCCCGACAGCATTATAGCGGTCTCCATCAATATTCAGGAAAATGCAGACAATCTGCGTAAAAAAATTGCGGAAGGCATTAAAAAAATCAAGCAGAAAGAAGGAGTTGTGATCCTTACGGACATGTTCGGCGGAACGCCTTCCAATTTAAGCTATTCTTTTTTGGAAGAAGGGCGGGTGGAAGTTATATCCGGGGTCAATCTTCCGATTCTGATAAAAGCTGTGAATTCACGGGAAGGAATGGAACTCAGCCAGCTTGCCGCATGTTTGGAGACTTACGGGAAAAAAAGCATTTCGATGGCAAGCGGCATTCTGAAAGGAAATAAACGGAGTTGAATTTTCAGATCAATCCGTAAAACGATTTTTCAAATCGTTTTATCAAACAGTTGAGTCCGGGGAGTTTCTGCGTAGCCCCCCTTTTTTAAAGGGAGGCAAGGGTGATTTGAACCCATGCGGCAGAAATCCCCCTCAGTCCCCCTTCAGAAAAGGGGGAAATTGGAAACTTGAAAGGAGATAATCATGGGGATAAAAATAGGAATTAACGGATTCGGAAGAATCGGGCGTCTCGTGTTTCGGGCTGCGCTGAAACATCCGGATGTGGAAGTTGTGGCGATCAATGATCTCATGGATGCCGCGACAATGGCGCATCTTTTAGTTTATGATTCGGTTCACGGAAAGTTGGATACGAAAGTGACCGTAAAAGAAAATGCGATTGAGGTCGGAGGGAAAACCGTTGCCATCACTTCTTTAAAAGACCCGGCGCAGATCGGATGGAAAAATTTCGGTGCTGATATTGTTGCAGAATGCACAGGGCTTTTCACAGACGCGGAAAAAGCGTCCAAACATCTTGCAGCCGGCGCGCGCAAAGTGATTATTTCAGCGCCTGCCAAAGACCCGGATATTACCATTGTGATGGGCGTCAATTCCAACCGCTATGATCCGAGACAGCACCATATTATTTCCAACGCGTCCTGCACCACCAACTGTCTTGCGCCGGTTGCCAAAGTGCTGCTTGAAAATTTCGGCGTAAAATGCGGTCTGATGACCACGATTCATTCATATACAGGAGATCAGCGTCTGCTGGATTTTCCGCACAAAGACCTTCGCAGGGCAAGAGCCGCCGCGCTGTCCATGATCCCGACCACCACCGGCGCGGCAAAAGCGGTTTCTCTGGTCTTGCCGGAACTTGCCGGAAAACTCAACGGGCTTGCCATCCGTGTTCCCACGCCCAATGTTTCTATCGTGGATGTTGTTGTCACTGTGGAAAAATCAGGCGTTACGGTTTCCGATATTAACGGCGCGCTGAAAAGCGCGTCCGAAGGTCCGCTTTCCGGCATACTCGGTTACTGCGATCTGCCGCTGGTATCTTCGGATTTCAACGGTTCTCCCCTGTCTTCGATTGTTGACGCACAGACGACTTATGTGGTTGACAATATGGTAAAAGTTCTCTCATGGTATGACAATGAAATGGGATATTCCACCCGGATGGTTGATCTTGCCGCGATGATCGGCTCGCAGCTTTAAAAGCGAAAACAGGCATCCTGCTTATTCGTAAATTTGCAGGCAGGATGCTTGATATTATATGCCGGCGTAATGTTTACAGATGTGCATTAGCATTATAATATACTGATCCGCTTTTGTTTTTTTGCCACGGACGCACACAGACATACACAGACAGATATCCGAAAGCCGAATACGGCATATATGCGGAAAATATGCCGTAAAAAACCGAAAGCGGATCACTATATTATATGCCTGAGAGAGGGGCACGGTGTCCATATAATCACTGGTTATGCTCCTTAACTTACACTCTGACAAACTAAAGGTGAAATATGGAGAAAATAATTAAAGCAATTTCCGATTTGATACCCTTTCTTGCACTATATCCGAGTTGGCTAAAAATACTATTTTCTATATGGATATTTTTAGGAGCAGTTTTATTTGTGGGATTTGTGTTTGGGAAGCAGCAATCACCTTCTGTTAATCAACAACAGGCAGGAAATAATACTAATTCAACTCTTGCAGAGAACAAATTAATTATTCGTGGTGTAAGAGCATATGATCTCCAAAATGAAAGCATAAAAATTAAAGTCATTGCTTTAGTGAACGGTATAAAATATGTTTATCCAAGTGCTTCCACCTATGAAGAATTCTTATGATATTAGTTTCACTATGATAACTTTACATAATGGACAAGAGACAGAGATGATAAGTCAGTGGGTTGAATCGGTAAAAAGCCTCCCTTTTAATGGTGAATATGAATTACATGCGTATCATCCGGCGAGTAAAACAAGAAGCGGAAATGTCTCTGCAAGTGTCATATATGAAATTGTAACACAATAAATAAATATATGAGATTGAACAATGAAAGTATATGCTGACACATCTGTTTTTGGCGGCGTATTTGATCCGGAATTTTCGGATCCAAGTAAACAGTTTTTCAATGAAGTTGATTCGGGAAGATTTTCTTTGGTGACTTCCGCCGTGGTTGAAGCAGAAATTGAACCGGCACCGGAAAATATTCGTCTATTTTTTGCTCAATATGCCGAGAAAGCGGATATTGCTTCTCCAAATCAGGCAATCTTTGAACTGCAAATGGAATATATTAATTCCGGAGTGGTTACAGAAAAATCACTCGATGATGCACTTCATGTTGCAATTGCCACAGTATCCGAATGCGATCTCATAGTAAGTTGGAATTTCAAGCATATAGTACATTTCGACAAGATACCGAAATATAACGCAGTCAATATATTGAAAGGATACAGGCAAATAGGTATTTATTCCCCATTGGAGGTAATTCAATATGAAGACCAGTGAACCGAAATGTGTAGCTATGAAACGACGTGGTGCGGAATATGTTGCACAGTTGTTATCAGATAAATCAAGGGATGAGCAACTTGAGTTTTGGATTAAAAGGACTGAAAGTTTGCTCTCAAAACAAAGACAGAAGGAAAAAAAGCAGAAATCGCAGCAGATTAGCGCATAACAACTCGCTCCAGCGGATTCGGTTTTGCTCCGCTCCGCAAAACCGAACCGCTGAGCTTGTCGTTATCCCCTTTCAATAGACCTCTTTCAAAAGTACGGTTTCAAAGGCTCGGGCTGTCAGATAACAAAAGGAACTTTGCGACTTTTGAAAGAGGTCTAATAAAATATTAAGGATGCTGATTTGAAAACCGTTTGGAAATATCAGGAAGCTGAAAGACAGTTGGGAAGGATTATAAAAAGTGCGCTGTCAGAAGGTCCGCAGTATGTAACTCAACAGGAAACCGGAACGGTTGTCATCATTTCTGTCAGAGAGTATGAACATCTTGTTTCTGATAAGCCTGATTTTGCAGATTTTTTAATAAGTTGTCCTAAAACAGATATGAATTTTGAAACAGAGCGACAGAAAGACTTCTCAAGGAATGTTGAACTGTGAGATATTTATTGGATACATGTCTTATTTCAGAACTGTCGAAATCTGTTCCGAATCAGAAGATCATTGAGTGGTTAAAAAAGATTCCTTCTGATTCTTTATTTTTAAGCGTAATTACAATTGGAGAAATCAGAAAGGGATTGTCAAAGTTACAATCATCAGAAAAAAAAGAACGATTGACAGATTGGCTTGATACTCTTCTGAAATTATACAGGAAACGTATTTTATCTATTGATTTGAGAATCGCTGAGAAATGGGGACTCCTTCAGGGTAATGCAGAGAAAATCGGAAAACCGATGTCTTCAGTTGACAGTCTTCTCGCTGCTACAGCCATTGTCAATAATCTGACACTGGTTACCCGCAATGAAAGCGATTTTGAAGTTGGAGAGGTTCCTATCATTAATCCATGGAAATTGCCCTGAAATAAGGAGCATAACCGGTAGTTGCAGTGGACAGCTCTATCTGGCTGCCACTGAACTTTCGTTGTTATGCAAATGATAAAGTTGATATATGCCGGTTAAAAGACATGAAGGAAAGGAGCAGTTATTTTTGTTTAAAAATGAGATGAAAGGAGCGTTGTCTGAACGTATTAACGGGACGGACGCATTTTATTTATTGTACTGTAATGAAAAAGGAAAGCTCTTTCAGGGAGACAGTATTGAATGGCTGAAGTCTTTGGAATCGGAAAGCACGGATTTGATATTTTCCGATCCGCCTTATAATATCAAAAAGACTGAGTGGGATAAATTTGAAAGTCAGGAAAAATATATTCAGTGGTCAATGCGGTGGATTAAGGAGGCGGCGAGAATCCTGACAGAAAAAGGCACATTGTATATTTTCGGCTTTACAGAAATTCTGGCTGATCTGAAACATCCGTCAATGAAATATTTCAGAGGATGCAAATGGCTGATCTGGTATTATAAAAACAAGGCAAATCTGGGAAAGGACTGGGGACGCTCTCATGAGAGCATTCTTCATCTGAGGAAAGGGAGTAAATTTACTTTCAACATTGATGACGTCAGGGTCCCTTATGGGAAACATACATTAAAATATCCTTCGCATCCGCAGGCGGTTACAAGCCAGTACGGAAACAACGGGAAAAGATCGGATGTGTGGATACCGCATCCTGACGGTGCAAAACCCAGAGATGTATTTGAAATACCGACAATATGCAACGGCATGGAGGAAAAAACGCCCCATCCGACTCAGAAACCGGAAGAACTGATACGCCGCCTGATGCTGGCTTCAAGCAATGAAAATGATACGGTAGTTGATCCTTTTTCAGGTTCGGGGACGACCGCAGTTGTTGCCGAACAACTGAACAGAAAATGGCTCGGATGTGAAATCTGCACTGAATATAATCGGTGGGCTGTTGCACGGATAGAAAATGTTATAAGAAAGACAAAGGAAGAATGGATAAATTTTGACCGTGCAAACGAGGAAAGAAGAAATTCGATAAGATGAAAATAAAACAACTGCTTGATATTGCCACAGATAAAAACAGATTTCTTTCAATCTCCGATTATATTGATTTCTGTCTGAGATATTTGGAATTCATCAAAGACAATTTACAGGCAGTAATTGTTTCACGCAACGAAAATAATTACAGATTCTTTCAATACAAAGAAGACGGAACATATAATGTCAGCCGTCCGATAAATGCGAACCTTATGCTTTCGTATCAGGCGATTGAGCAAGGCAGACACAAATTTCTCTTATTAATGAAAAACATCCGCGAACAAGATTCGGATACGAATGATGAATCAACCCCATAATTTTTTTTATCAGAAAGGAATTTTTAACGAAAATGAATAAAGAACGCAAGCCCCTGATTGCCGGAAACTGGAAAATGTTCAAAACCTGTTCCGAAGCTGTCGAGACGGCAGAAAACCTTGTGAAACTCACGGCAGGCATGAATGACAGAGAAGTGCTGATCGCGCCGACATTTACCGCGCTCTCGGATGTCCGGGATATGATAAAAGGCAGCCATGTTCTGCTGGGCGGGCAGAATATTTTCTGGGAAAACGAAGGCGCATATACCGGCGAAATCTCAGGACCCATGCTGGTATCTGCCGGATGCAGCCACGTTATCATCGGACATTCTGAGCGGCGTCAGTATTTTTCTGAAACAGACGAAACGGTCAATAAAAAAATTAAAGCGGCTATATCATCGAAATTGATACCGATTTTCTGTGTCGGGGAGTCTGAAAAAGAGCGGGAATCAAAAGATACGTTTTCTGTTCTTGACAAACAGGTATCAAAAGGTTTAAAAGACTTTTTTTCAGATGATGTGAAGACGCTGGTGATTGCCTATGAACCTGTCTGGGCAATCGGCACAGGCAAAACCGCCACCAGCGCTCAGGCTCAGGAAGTGCATCTGTTCATTCGTTCCCTGATTGAAAAAAAATTTGGAAAAATGCTTGCCAAATCCGTCAGAATATTGTATGGAGGGAGTGTAAAGCAAAACAACATCGCGGAACTGATGTCCATGCCCGATGTGGACGGCGCATTGGTCGGCGGCGCAAGTCTGGACGCTGAAACATTTGCCAAGATTGTTCATTTCAGATAGGAGTTGAAAGAAACCGGGGAATAGGTCGGTTTCAATTTTTAAATCGTAAATACTTATGTCAATATTATTGGTGATTGTACACGTCATCGTGTGCGTAGCATTGATTATGATTGTGCTGCTTCAGACCGGAAAAGGCGCAGATATGGGCGCATCTTTCGGCGGCGGCGGCAGCCAGACCCTTTTCGGAAGTACGGGCGCATCCACTTTTCTGGGAAAAGCAACAACGGTCGCTGCTGTTGTATTCATGCTGACATCGCTGGTGCTTGCTTATCTCTCCAGTCACAGAGTGGGAACATCCATTATAGACGATACACCTGCACCGATTGAGGATAAAGCAAAGAGTGAACCGGCAGCAGGGAAGTCTGAAACGGAAAAGCCTGCTGAATCTGCAACAGAACCGGCGGTAAATACAGGAAAAGCGGAAGAGAAACCGGCATCTGCAACAAAAGCGGCATCCGAACCGGCAGCTTCACAGCCTGTTGTTCCTGTAGCATCGCCGGCGGAGAGTGCGGGAACAGGAAAAAGCGAATCAGCAGCACCCGCTCCTGCAAAAGCCGAGCAAGCGGAACCCGCGGCTTCACAGCCTGCCGCACCTTTAACAGAACCGGCAGCAAATCCGCCGGAGCAGACAGGAGAAAAATCTCAAAATTAAATATCACCTGTGCCGAAGTGGTGGAATTGGTAGACACGCTATCTTGAGGGGGTAGTGGGATCACCCGTGCCGGTTCAAATCCGGCCTTCGGCACCATTTCTTACATATAAGAACATTATAGAAAAACCGGGTTTTTCCGAAAACCCGGTTTTTGTGTTTTCTGTTTTGATATTTTTTTCAGGCTGATGCCTGCCAAAGACCTGCGGGGTTTCGATCTGTTTTTAGCCGGGACCGCAGGTCTGTCATTGAAGAATTTATGAACGGTTACTTAGCATCTGAATGAAAGGACAGACCAATGAAACAATGGTATGAAGAGCTGTTTGAAAACTACGGAATGAAATATGATAAAGAAAATTTCGTGCAGGGAACCATAGGAGAGTGTGATTTTATTGAAAAAGAAATCGGATATGACAAAGCGGCACGGATTCTGGATATAGGATGCGGCACCGGCAGGCATTCCATTGAATTGACCAAGAGAGGATATCATGTTGTCGGGATTGATTTATCTGAATCGCAGTTAAAGCGGGCAAAAGAAAAGGCGTCTGCACAAAACCTGCAAATCGTTTTTCAAAAACATGACGCGAGAAACCTGCCTTTTTCTCATGAGTTCAATCTGATCATCATGATATGCGAAGGCGCATTCTCGCTGATGGAAACTGACGAGATGAATTTCCGGATTCTCCGAAATGCCGCCAATGCCTTGCTGCCAAAAGGGAAACTGATATTTACCACCCTGAACGGTTTGTTTCCTCTGTTTCATTCCGTCAAAGATTTCCTTGATTCAAAAACAAAAGAAGGGAATGCGAAATGCGGCAGTCTTTCATTTGATCTGATGACTTTCCGAGAAAGTAACACTATATATGTCGAAGATGATCTTGGGAACAAAAAAGAACTGCAATGCAGCGAACGGTATTATGTGCCGTCCGAAATAACCTGGCTATTAAAGACGCTGGATTTCAAAACTATCGATATCTGCGGAGCGAAGCTCGGCGCTTTCAGTCGAAACGATAAATTATCAACCGAAGATTTTGAAATGCTGATCATAGCAGAAAAACAATGAAATGCTGGCAGCGGGCGGAGCGGGCGGCGGAATAAAAGCCCGCCGCCGCTCAAAATCTTTGATTCCGAAGGTGAAATTGTCAGCGCTTATCCCAAACTCTGATCTTCATGCGGACGGGACTGGGAATTTTTCCTTTTCCCCGTTCCATCAGCACAGTAAAACCGGTTTGACGATTTCAGCCCTGTCGTTCTATCCGGGCCCCTGCGTGAAACACATCGGGGAACGCTCTGTCTCCTCTGAAAAAAAGTCCCAAAAAAACGTAAAAAAATATATTGACAAAATAAAAATTCTTGGTTATCAGTCTGATTAATCGGATTTCAGTTTTTCGGTTAAATGTAAGAGAATTGGCATGAATCTTGCTGAACTGGCTGATACCGATTCGCTTTCAAAGATCGGCCCGGCTTAAAACAGATTCAGACCGTAAAGCGCCCCGGCTGAAAACAGATAAATCGCTTAAACCGCCTGAAAAGCGCCGAAGCTTAAAACAGATACGAAGAACCGCCTGAAAAGCGCCCCCGGCTTAAAACAGATACGGAAAACATCAATAGACCTCTTTCAAAAGTCAATTTTTATCCAATAAAATCAATGGGGCAAATCCGAGTTTTGAAAGAGGTCTAATGTTGATAGCGAATTGGTATGAGATCAAAGAGCTGCTTTTAAGAAACAGGGTGGGCGGCTTGGCTGCCCACCCTGCTGTCCGCAACAAAGAATCTCACCGTTTTGTGATGCAGACAGAGATTCTTCGCTGCGCTCAGAATGACACAGGGCGAAGGAAAGGGTACGCACAGGGGCGTACCCCTACCCGCACTGACACCAAACGAAAGTCGGAACAAAAGGAATCCGGAACATTTTTCTTGACTTCAGGATTTAACTATGACACTTTTTTATATCATTATCGTCAGACACTGAAAATCCGGCAGCAAAAATCCGAGAGAAGATTCGCTCTCCCCATGTTTCCATGTCATTTCAGGACAGATGCGGTGTCTGAACGGCGGAGCCTGTCAGCGACGGACTGTAGGGTGTTTCAGCGGTGAAAATCAGGACTTTTAACTGTCAAAAAACTTTTTGAAAGGAATTCAATATGTCCGGTAACTTAAAAAAAATATGTCTGATTATTGTAACTTTTATGATTTTCATCTTAGTCATATCTGAGGGAAGAAGCGATCAGGTTAAGATCGCTGATCCTGCGGCTGATGTTAAATTCTCAAAAGGTCTGAGTCTTGAAGACTGGGCATCCCAAGTAAAGAAAAAGTTTGACGGAATAACGCTTAATTTGAGCTTTTCAGACCATCCCTCAGCAAAAGCATTCAAAATAATGGGAGGCGGGTTTGAGAAAATAACAGGTATTCAATTAAAGTGGAATATAATGGAAGAAAATTCTTTAAAAGATAAACAATTTATTGATTTTTATCGTAATAAAACTTATGATGTTGTTATGGTGGACGGTTTTTGGCTCAGTGAATATGTCAGTAAAAAGGCGATTGTCCCTATCCATAATTTTATCAACGGTGATATGACGCCTGCATGGTATGATTATGATGATATAATTCCGGCTTACAGAAACGGTATAGGGAAATTCAATAATCAAATATACGGTATTCCTATCGCGGGAGAAACACGCGTTGTCGGGTACCGGAAAGATTTATTTAAAAAGTATGCCAAAGAGCCGCCCGAAACGATGCAGGAATTGCTTGATCTGGCAAAATTCTTCAATAATAAAGAAGAGGGGCTTTACGGCATTGCCATGAGAGCAAAAGAAGGTGTGCCTTTCGCATCCGGCTTTATGACAATCATGTATAATTTCGGCGGGCGTATATTGGATGAAAAAACAGGGAAACCGACAATGAATGAACAGGGAACTATAGACGCGATGCAGTTTTATGTGGAACTTTTAAAATATGCGCCTCCTGATGTATCTTTGTATTCTCATGATGAAGCTGTTAAAGCTTTTGCATCGGGAAAAACAGCGATGTGGTTTGATGCGACAGGTTTGATTCCGCTTTTATCCGATCCTCAGAAATGCGCGGTTTATGATAAAATCGAATATACTGTTCCGCCAAAGGGACCCGCAGGAGATGCGGCTGCTTTAGCCGGATGGAATATCGGAATACCTCAAAGTTCTCAGAATAAAGACGCCGCCTGGGCCTTTATCGTTTATATGACAAGTAAATTCACATCTAATGAATATGTTAAAAATAAAGGCGTCCCTGTCAGAACTTCCAATTATCAGGATGAAGAATTGATAAAAACAAATCCTTCATATCCTGTTCAGCTTGACTCGCTTAAAATAGCCAACCTTCTTGTAGATAAGGGTATTTCATGGATTCCTTCTTCTCCCAAACTTGGCGTTATTTTGGAAAACAGCGTAGGATATTACGGAAGTTTATCGCTCAACGGTAAAATAAGTCCGAGGGAAGCCTGTCAGAAAGCTCAGGAAAAAATAGAAGAATTAATAAAATAAAAAAACTGTTCTGCTGACATGTCGGAATCGGACCGGACAAGCTCAATGTTTCGACAGGCTCAACAACCGTCTGAGCGCAACATAAAAGTAGAACGGGTTTGAAACCCGTTTTACTGTTTTTTCTGTAGAACGGGTTTGAAACCCGTTTTACTGAGTGACACCGCCCTGTCACCTGTATCTCTGCACCGTTGCCAATTTTTTTTTACAGAACCTGAACATAGAGGATCAATCTTTGGAAAGCGGAACTTTCAGGAAAAGCTTTTTAAAAAATTATTTTTCCCTTATCACATTAAAACTGATCGGTTTATTTTCGGTTACAATCATCCCGATTATTTTAATGGGTTATCTGTCTTATAAATTTTCCATATCCTTCATAGAAAAAAAGACAATAACTTCTGTCAATAACAGCATGAATCAGATAAAAAAGACGTTTGATTTTTTTTCTTCAAATATTGAAGCAGCCGCTGTTGACATCAGTGTCAATTCTCATATTCAAACCTACTTATCATCAGCAAATTATTCCGAAGGGATAAGAGATACAGAAAAGTATATAACCAATATTGTCAACAGCAGTAATTATATCATCAACATTATAATCATAAAAAAGGGCGGAAGGTCTGTCTCAACAAGTTATTACAATGTATATGAAGCTTCAATGGAAGAGATAACTGGCCGTTTCTCTTATTATAATCAACTCTCTGATATTGATAAACCCTTTTGGATCGGTTATCATGATTTTATAGATAAAAAATACGCCAGAAATGATACGATAAATTATTCCATGTCTTTGGTCAGGCTGATACGGAACCTTGAAACAAATGAACCCTTGGGAATTTTGTTTATTGATTTGAGCACTGTTTTTTTAAGTGATCTTTTAAAACAGCTAAATTTCGGCGCTGACAGTGAAATCCATTTTGTGAGTGCAGATAACAGAATAATGTCTTTGTTCAATAAAGAAGGAAAGAGTTTTGAGAATTATTCAGATGTAAAACTGCCGTTTCTGAACAGTATCAGAGAAGAAGATTCTTCGGAAAATATTAAAACATTAAAATATAATTCTGAAGAATATATTATGAATTATGTCAAAATCAGGAGTTTGGGCAGTATTTTAATCGGTCTGATTTTAAAAAAAGAACTTTTCTCAGATGCGGATCAGTTAAAACTGACGACATTGATCTTACTCATGGTGCTTATACTTATCATTCTGATATCGGGAGTTTTTATATCTGTAAAATTGGCAAGACCTATAAATATCATATCTGCAAAGTTATCCCAGATTGCCGAACAGGAAGAAATTGATTTAGATACAAAAATAGAGATTTCATCAAATGATGAAATAGGCAAACTTGTAAATTCTTATAATAAAATCCGCGATAAAGTCGGAAGACAGATGGATATTATCCGGGCTGCAACTGCCGCAAAGAGCGAATTTTTAGCAAACATGAGCCATGAAATCAGAACGCCCATGAACGCAATTATAGGTTTCTCCGATCTTATCTTAAAGACCGATCTGACACCCAAACAGCGCGGGTATATCAGTAAAATAGAATCGTCGTCCAAATCTTTGCTGGGAATTATCAACGATATTCTGGATTTCTCCAAGATTGAAGCCGGAAAGCTTGAGATTGATTCGGTTGATTTTAATCCGGAAGACATCATAACCGCCATTTCAGATATATCTTCGGTAAAGGCATCTGACAAAGGGATTGAATTAGTTACATCCTTGGATAAAAATATACCGCTCACGCTGACAGGGGACCCTCTCCGTCTCACACAGATTCTGATCAATCTGACTGCCAATGCTGTCAAATTCACAGGAGAATCGGGTTATATTCTGGTGAAAGTTCATTTAACAGAGAAAAATGAGTCTTCCTGCCACGTTCAGTTTTCTGTAAAAGATACCGGTATCGGAATGAGCAGAGAACAGATGGAAAGACTTTTTACAGCGTTTTCACAGGGAGATACTTCTATAACGCGGAAATACGGGGGAACAGGTCTGGGTTTAAGCATTTCTCAAAGACTGATTCATATAATGGGCGGCGAGATAACAGTGGAAAGCGAACCGGGAAAAGGAACCTGCTTTACTTTTACGCTTCCGTTTATATTTCCGTCTGAGGTAAAGAATGTCTATCCGGAAATTCCTCAGGATATTCACGGATTAAAAGTTCTTGTGGTGGACGATAATGAAGCAGCCAGAGAGGTTTTGACAGAACATCTGACCTCCTTCAAATTCAGCAATGTAACTTCTGTCAGTTCAGGCATGAAGGCGCTCAGAGAGATTGAATCGGCAATGAAGAGCAAGCCATATAATCTGGCTTTTATTGACTTGAAGATGCCTGAAATGGACGGGATCGAACTCTCCAAAAGAATCAAAAATGATTTCAAAGCGGAAAAAATCCCGTTGATGATTATGGTAACATCTTTCGGCAGAGAAGAAGTTATGAAACAGACAGAAAAGATCGGAATAAATGCTTTTCTGATAAAACCCGTAAATCCTTCTCTTCTGTTCAATACCATTATGGAGACATTGGGCAAAGAGTCTGAAATTCATATAAAACCCGGTAAGCAGGAGCAGCGGGAGGAAGAGAACGCTGCCTTGCAGCAAATCCGGGGCGCAAGGATTTTACTCGTTGAAGACAATGAAATCAACCAACAGCTGGCTTCCGAGCTTCTGGAACAGGCGGGAATGGTTATTACAGTCGCCGATAACGGTTCGGAGGCTGTAAAACATGTTCAGACTTCCGAATTTGATCTGGTGTTCATGGACATTCAGATGCCTGAAATGGACGGATATCAGGCAACAGGCATTATACGAAGCGATCCGCTATATAAAGAACTTCCGATTATCTCGATGACGGCTCATGCCATGACCGGCGAGCGCGAAAAGTGTTTGGCAGCCGGTATGAACGATCACATCACCAAACCGATTGATCCGAGGCTGGTGTTTTCAACCCTGGTGAAATGGATCAAACCGGGTATTCGCACTTCAAGCCCTGAGATAAAAACTCAGCGTGAACAAGCTGAAACAGGAAATGACAAAGAGGAGTTTCCCGACAGCCTCCCCGGTATCAATGTCAAAGCAGGGCTTGAGCGTGTAAACGGCAATAAGGGATTATATAAACAACTGCTTTTTAATTTTGCAAAAAAGTATGCCGATGTTGCCGAAAAAATTAAAAACAGGCTCATCCGAAACGATATTGCAGGTGTGAACAGAATTGCCCATACAGTTAAAGGGGTTGCAGGCAATCTTTCGATTGAAAGTGTTCAGTCAGCCGCGCGGGATTTGGAAACAGCGGCTAAAGATCAGTCACCCGGAACTGATTGCGGACTGCTGCTCTCCAATCTTGAACAAGCCTTAAAGCCTGTTATGCAGACAATCCTAAGTTTGGCGCAGGATCGCCCGGAACAAAAGAATAAACAGGATATAAAGACAGAAACTGAACAAATCATGCCTGTTTTGCTGAAAATGGAAGAATTGCTCAAAGCGAATGATTCAGATGTGGAAAATTATTTGCAAGAATTGAAAAAGATACTGCAAGGATCAAGGTTCGGCGAACAGCTTCAGCAGATTGAAGAACCTATTGATATTTTTGATTATGACAATGCTCTGAACGCGTTGTATCATTTTATGAATTCCTTAAAAATTTCCTGACGAATCAACCATGACTGATAAAAAACAGACCATATTGGTAGTAGATGATGAAACGACTAATATTAAAGTGCTTAGAGAATTATTAAAAGCCGATTATACGGTGTTAGTAGCTACAAACGGTGAAAAGGCTTTGCAGATTGCTTTTTCTTCCAACCCGCCGGATCTGATTCTGACGGATATCATGATGCCCGACATGGACGGATATGAAGTATGCAGGCGTCTCAAGGCGGATAACCGCGCCAAAGGAATACCGGTTATTTTTATCACCGCTAAGAACGAAGTGAAAGATGAAACCAAAGGATTTGAACTGGGCGCGGTGGATTTTATCATCAAGCCCTTCAGCCCATCCATTGTCAATGCAAGGGTGCATACCCATATCGCTCTGAAATCAGCCTGTCAGGAGGCGGAAAAGGCAAGAAAATCAGCGGAAGAAACAAACAGGCAGATGATGCAAAGCATCGCCTACGCCCGCAGTATTCAGCAATCCCTCATGCCGTCTTCAGAGGAACTGCAAGCCGATGTTCCTGACAGTTTCATCTTATGGATGCCCAGAGATATTGTCGGCGGGGATATCGTGTTTTTTGACCACAGCAAAGAAGGTATTTGGGGGGCAGTTGCCGACTGTACGGGCCACGGCGTCCCCGGCGCATTTATGTCCATGCTCGCGTCTTCCGGAATGCGCCATATCATCAAGGAACAAAACTGCAAGGATCCGGCGCTTATTCTGAAAAAGCTCAATACCTTTGTCAAAAAGACACTGCGGCAGGATACGAAAAAATCTCTCTCGGATGACGGTATGGATGTCTCCCTGTGGTATATTGACAGCAGCATGAAAACACTGACCTTTGCAGGTGCCAGGCTTTCTCTGATTTATGTGAGGGACGGACAGGCTGCGGTCATAAAAGGGGACAGGCAAAGCATCGGCTATAAAAGAGCTGATATCAATTTTGATTATACCAATCATGTCATTTCCATACAAGGCAAAATGTTTTTTTATTTACATACCGACGGGTTTACCGATCAGATAGGCGGCGTTCCTCAGCGTAAATTCGGTAAGAAACGCCTGATTCAAAAGCTGGAGGAAATTTATCATCTTCCTTTTATTGAACAGCGGAAAATACTGCTGACCGCTTTTGAAAAGCATTTGGGAGAAAATGACAGACTTGATGATGTATCCATTGTCGGGTTCAATCTTGATCAGTGGCTATGTAACAAAACTTAACCAACCGGGCGGTCAGGCAGATGCACACCGCTTACCTTGTCCTGCTTTTCTCTGCATCGGAATTGCGTTTCCGGACAGGAAGTTATCTTAATCCCCCCAATTTTCGTTTCAGTTCAATCACCGTGATTTCCGGGGGCGAGAGTATCCGCATCTGAGGTCCCCAGGTCCCGGTTCCCCGATTCGTGTAAATCCCCGAACCTTTGGGCAAATCATAATATCCTTTTAAAAAAGGAAAAAATCGGGATGTCAGCAATCTGAAGGGAAAAATCTGCCCACCGTGCGTATGTCCCGAAAGCTGCAAATCAAAAAGTCCGAAATTTTTTTCCGCAACCGCAGGCTGATGCTTGAGAAAAAGTGTGAACAGACCGTTCTGAACCGAAGAAAGCAAAGAAAACTCCTGCGCGGAGCCGCCTTTATGCCGGTCATCCACGCCGACAATATTGATAAGGGAATTTACAGTTTGTGCTTCTCCCCGCAGCATCACAAAACCGGCTTTCTGCATGAATGCCAAAGACTGTTCAAGCCCCGCATAATATTCATGATTCCCCGTTACCGCATATTTTCCGTATTGAGGGCGGATTTCCTGAAATAAATCAGATAATTCAGAGAGATGGTCAATGTCGCCGTCAACAATATCTCCGGTGCTGACGAGAATATCAGGATTCAGCAATTTGATTTTCTCTATGATGATTTTCAGCCAAGCCTCCCGAACCAGCAATCCGAGATGAATATCCGAAACCTGAACGATTCTGATGCTGTCAGTTCCGGGAGGGAGTTTGTCTGTTGCAATGTGCAGTTCTTCGATTTTCAGGTTCCGGGCTTCCATGAATCCGTAAACACTCAATAACATGACGGCTCCGAGCATAAAAAGAACCGGCGTTTTTCCGGAAAACGAAGGCAGATTCATCCGGGCAAGTGTATTTATTGCCCATGAAAAAAAATCGGCAATTCCCATAAAAAAGACAGGGACAAAGCAGAGAAAAATGAATCCCATCCAGTTGAAGGCGATAAAAGCTGTCGCCCGTGTCAGTGTTTCATATCCGGTTTTTTCCAGAGTACGACAGATAAAGGGCGCAGCTATCATTATGATCAGAAATAAAATTGCCCACCGCTGCACAAGCCTGCCTGAAAAAAGCACTCTGACCCGCAGGAAAAACAGTGCGTGCATGAGGCTGTAAATTGAAAGAAATACAAAAATAAATCTGAGCATGAATCGCCGTTTCGACAGGCTCAACAACCGCCCGAAGATTTACAAGGATTTTTGGCAGCGGCGCAACAATGAACAGCCTGCGGTAATAAATATTTGAGCAGGATTTTCAGAATTTGAAGCCGAATCAGCCACATCAGTCATAGATTAATATAACAGATATGGTCGGAAAAATAAAGGGAATACATTAATTCTGATATTCTTATGCCGATTCGCTTCTGAAACGGCGGACACGCTCCGCTTTGTCCGCCCTGCATGGCTGCATGGCTTCCGGAGTGCTGAAATGAGCCGCAAGGCGACCCATTTTATAAGATAGGTCAGATGTAAAACATCGGCTGCGTGGGAATGCACGAAGGGTTTTAAAGATTTGGTGCAGCCGCTGGGTTGCCCCTGCAATCTTGCAGAATGTTCAAATATTCGGTTGCTTTTTTTAATCAAATGATATATGGGTGTTAATTATACTGACTGATTGCATATAAATATGTCCGCAACTGCCGTCAGCGGAGAATCTTTATCTGCGGCGTATATGTAATTATTTTGAATAAATATTTCAAGGAGGTCTCATGATCAGTCTCGATTTGCTGGAAACATTCGATATCTTTAAAGGTTTGAACGACGATCAGTTGACTGCGATTCAGGAACACTGCCAGATGAAAGAGTATAAGCGCGGGGACAGGCTCTTTATGGAAGGGGATGAGGCAGCCCATTTGTGGTTTGTGTTTGAAGGACAGGTTGATCTGCGCTTCGAACTGCCGGGCAGAAATGCGCAGGCAAACGACCAAACCGTATCTTCCCTATCTGCCAAACCTTCAATCGCCAGTACCCTGGGGTGGTCCTGCTTTGTGCCGCCCTACAAAATGAGGCTTTCGGCATACTGCGCTTCCAGAACCTGCAAAGTGATAAAAATTGCCAAAAACGATCTTCTCAGTCTTTTTGAAAAAGATCACAAACTCGGATACTTGGTGATGTCTTTCATTGTCAGGGTTGTGGGCTATCGTTTCCAACAGTTCCAGGATCAGGTTGCAAAGAATATGGGCGAAAGTATCATGAGCAGTTGGTAATGAAATCGTTCCGTAATTCTCTGGCGACGATATGAAAATTTTTCTGAAAAACGCCGCAGGAGCGCTATATAAGAGGTGGATTCGGAAATGTCGCTTTCTGAGCCTGCTCCTTCGGACCCGCTCAGGCAGCGGCGGTTGTTGAGCCTGCCGAAACACGGTTGTTGAGCCTGTTCCTTCGGCTCCGCTAAGGCAGCGCCGGTTGTTGAGCCTGTCGAAACAATGACACTTCCGAATCACCTGCTTCTGTACCGCTACCTACGTTTTCTCATTACGAGGCAGAGCCTCGTAACGAGAAAATAAATCGGCTGAACATCCGATTTCCCTTGCAAAAATTATCCCCTGATCATTCTCGGCAGCAGCATGTGGTGCTGTGGGCAGATAGATTTGGGATTCTGATAAACCGCGCCCGCAAAGGCTGCCATATACTTCCGCATGTCCGTCAGTGAAACCACTTCATCCACAAGCCCGTGTTTGGCACAATAAAGAGGCCGTGAATAGTCGTAATACTGTTTCACCATTTCATTCATCTTCTCAATGATCGGCTCCAGCGGTTTTCCGTCTTTTTTGTCCTTCACAAGCCTGCGTGAATAGGTCGCAGCCGCGGCAGTCTCACCGTGCATGACGTAGATTTCGGTGGTCGGGATTCCCAGCGTAAAGGTATTGTGCCGATTCGCTGTGGGCCCGCCCATGACATAATGCGCTGCCGCAGTTCCTTTCCGCAGAACAAAGAGCATCATGGGAACATCTGTCTGCTGAATCGAATAGTTCAGCGACTGCCCCAATCCCAGAAGTTCGGCTTTTTCGGCAATATCGCCCACATCAATGCCGCTTGTATCCTGAAACCATATAACCGGCACTCTGTCCCTTCCGCAGAGGGTGACAAATTCGTTCATTTTGATCAGCCCCTGACGGTAAAGTTTTCCGCCGATGCCCGGATAATCCGCATATTCGGGATAATTCTCTCCGAGCCAGCCCTGCCGGTTTCCGATACAGCCCACCAGATAGCCGTCAACCTTGCACAGACCTGTATAAATTTCAGGACCGTAATCCGGACGGAATTCCAGATGTTCGCTGCTGTCAACCAGACGTGCCAGCACTTCGTCAAAGCTGTACATCTGCTTCTGATTAAAGGGAATCAGGCGGTAAAGATCATCTGCGGAAAGTTTCGGGGGCCTGGGGTCCGCCACACGGAAAAATTTGGGATTGTACGCGGGCATGTCTTTCATGTAATCTTTCAGCCCGTCCAGAACGCCTTCTTCAGTGTCATAGACATAGCGGAAAAAGCCGGTTTCATCATAATGAATCTTTACAGAACCCGGAGGCTCGGCTTTGTACTGTTTTGCCGCGGCAATCAGTTGTTCCGCGCCTTGGATATCAAAAGAACCTTTGGGTGACATCCCGCTGAGGATGCCGCCGCCGCCCACAGCGATATTGCAGTTTTTATGGGCAAAAAGAATGGTGGGGCTGATGCCCTGATAGCCGCCGCCCGCAGGGTTGGTGCCGTAAATGCCGGCAAGAATCGGGATACCGAGGGTTTCCAATTCCGCGTGCCTGAAAAAAGTTGTGCCGCCGCCCCGACGCCCGGCATAGAATTTTTCCTGTTCATCCAATTTCACACCGCTGCAATGGACTAACCAGACCAGAGGAATGTTCAGGCGTTTTGAAATATCCGTCACTTTCAGGATATTTTCCGACTGCCCCGGAATCCATGCGCCGGCAACATACTTGTTGTCAAAACCGATTACCACCGCCCATTTCCCTGAAATTTTTGCAAGCCCGTCAAAAACATTGGTGGTGCCTATTTCATTATCCGTGGGATTGAAAAAAGTATGCAGGGGACACCAGGTCCCCGGATCAATCAGGTATTCCAGCCGCTGCCAGAAGGTCAGTTCACCTCTTGCATTGATCTTTTCTTCGGGCATTCCGACTTTTTTGATTTTTTCAAATTCATCCCTGATGTTCATTTCCACATCTTTGATCTGCTTCACATTCTGTTCGCTGCTTTTTATCTGCCCTTCGCTAAGTTCCCTTCCGAAATCCGGCATTCTTTCAAAATAAGGTCTCATGCTTTCCACTCCCGATGAAGATTTTTGTTTCTATTCGTTTCCGAATAATAAAATAAAAGTTTTTCTGAATTTCAAGGGTATCGCAATTCACATTTACCATATTACAGTAATGTACAATATCGTCAAGGCTTAATATGCTTCATTTTATATCGCTCCGTCATTCATTTGTCAAAAATATAATAAGCATCGTTTTTTATATTTCAGACTGGAGTGTGAAAATGCCTGTTTTGTAAAATTGAGGAAGACCGGGAGTTTTCAATTTTTTCTTACGCCGCACAGAACGGCCCCGGCTGAAAATACATCGCTTTTGTTTTTTTGCCGCAGACCCACACAGAAGCACACAGACATCTGTCCGAAAGCGGAATACGGTATCTGTGCAAAAAATATGCCGTAAAAAACCGAAAGTGGATCACTATAGAAGAAAAAATTACTTGGCATCGTCTTTTAGCGATTGTGTTGACGGATTATTTTACGGATACAGCATATCAGGCGGAATCGGAAAAGGACCTTTCCGTCATGCAGCAGTTTCCGGACATTCTTATTATCCGAAGGTGCGCGACCCACTGCCGGAAGAATCCGCGGACGGTCTCGAAGACCTTGCGGAGCATATATACAGGATATACAGGATAATCCTGTTCATCCTGTATATCCCTGTTAAAAATTATGTATATATTCAAAAGAGATTTGGTATCATACCGATTCGCTTTCAAATGAAGCCCGGAGACACAG